>JAVEVM010000844.1:0-2664 GCA_034005055.1 Desulforhabdus sp.
CTCGTTCCGCTACGTAGAAGGAGAGGCCCTGCTGCTCCATATGGACATGCGCGGCATCAGCGTAGCCGGTGCTTCGGCTTGCATGTCCATTACAGCCAAGGCATCGCATGTGCTGGAAGCGATGGGCGCTCTTAACGATGGAGCTCTGGGAACGCTCCTTTTTACTCTGGGTGCAGAAAACACTGAAGAGGAAATTATTCGCTCGGTGGACACCCTGTCACAGGTCGTGAGCATGCTGAGGGCCATGTCCCCTCTGTACGAACAGAGAAAATCTCGTTAATTAATAAGATTGCAGATATTCTCTTGAGGATGCTAAACATCAATGGATGAAAGAATTTTATATGGCATTGAAAAACCGGGACGCTATTTAGGGTGTGAAATCAACAGATACAAGAAGCAATTCGATCAGACTGATGTTCGTTTTGCCTTGGCCTTTCCGGATGTTTACGAAGTCGGCTTGAGCCATCTTGGACTGCAATTGCTCTATCATCGTCTGAATGCCATAGAAGAAGTACTGGCGGATCGAGTCTACGCGCCCTGGCTCGATTTCGAACGGAGACTGCGGGAGACCGGCGTTCCGTTGGGCGGTATCGAAAGCCGACGGCCGCTAAACCATTTCGATTTTGTCGGGTTCAGCCTTCAATATGAATTGAGCTACACCAATATACTCACGATGCTCGATCTGGGGAAGATTCCCCTGCTTGCCAGGGATCGAACGACCGGCCATCATCCCTGGGTGATTGCCGGTGGTCCATGTGCATTCAATCCTGAACCGGTGGCGGATTTTCTCGATTTTTTGATTCTTGGTGAAGCCGAACAGGTTCTGCTTGAGGTAGTGAGGTCGTTCAAGGCATGGCGTGCATCGGCAAAGCACCCGCCTCGACAGGAATTTCTTCAAGAAATCCGAAACATCCCCGGTGTCTACATTCCTTCTTTTTTCAAGATCCATTATCACAGCAGTGGGCGTATCGCGGCTACCGAGCCTTTGTATGCGGATTATACCAAGGTCGAAAAACGCCTGATCATGAATCTCGATGAAGACTCTCCCATACCTGAAAAGCCGTTGGTGCCGTTATTGGACATTGTCCACAACCGGCTCGGGGTGGAGATCGCGCGAGGCTGTACGCGGAGCTGCAGGTTCTGCCAGGCGGGGTTCATCTATCGACCGGTCCGCGAACGGGAGCCCCGCAGAGTCCTTGAGGGAATGGAGATGGCCCTGCGACATAGCGGTTTTGAGGAATTATCCTTGCTCTCTTTGAGCACCGGCGACTATTGTCAGATTCAGGGACTTCTGGGGGCTCTGGTTGAGCGGTTTGCCGATGAAAAGGTTGCCATGTCGTTTCCTTCCATGCGGGTAGGAACGTTGACACCGGAGCTCATGGAATTGGTACGCCGGGTGCGAAAGACTGGCTTTACTTTGGCTCCCGAGGCCGGAAGTGAGCGCCTGCGCCGGGTAATTAACAAGGAAATCCTCGATCAGGATCTGCTCGCCTCGGCGCAAACCGCCTTTGGGTTGGGTTGGCGCCTGTTGAAGCTATATTTCATGACCGGCTTCCCCACCGAAACGGAAGAAGATTTGGATGCCTTGGTCAATCTCTGCTATCGGGTTTGGGACATGGCTAAGCCTTCGAAGGCTTCGATCAACGTCTCTTTGTCGACTTTCGTCCCCAAACCGCTCACTCCTTTTCAATGGGTTCCGCAAATTCCCCGCAAAGTTGTCGAAGAACGACTGGAGAGTTTACAGAAAAAATTCAGGCGCCCGGGGCTGCGACTAAAGTGGCACCATCCGGGGCACAGCCTGCTGGAAGCTGTCTTCGCGCGGGGCGATCGGCAGTTGGGAAGCGTCCTGTTGTGTGCCTGGCGGTCTGGCGCACGGTTTGACGGATGGACTGAATTATTGCGAGAGGACATCTGGCAGGCCGCCTTCGCCGAAAGCGGGCTCGATCCATCCTTTTACGCGCAACGGGAGCGTGCGCTCGATGAAGTATTGCCTTGGGACCATTTATCCTGCGGTGCGGAAAAAGGCTTTTTGGCTCACGAGTACGAACAGGCATTGGCTGAAGAGTTCACCCAGGATTGCCGCTGGTCCGGGTGTGTCGGTTGTGGAGTATGCGACCACAAAAGAATCGAACCGCGGCTTCATCGATCGCCGGCGGTTGAGAAGATCTCATCGCGCGACAGTAGGGAGTCTGCCGGTCGTGAGATCGAGCAGCATCTCTATAAGATGCGCTACGCCAAGCAGGAGAGCATCCGTTTTTTCGGCCAGTTGGAAGTTGCTCAAGCGTTCTCTCGCGCTGTCCGCCGCACCGGTCTGCAGGCCGCCTACAGCAAGGGCTTCCACCCGCATATGAAGCTCTCGTTTGGGCAGGCTTTGCCGTTGGGACTGGAAAGCCTGGTGGAGGAGTTATATCTCACTTTAACTGAGAAGCGAGATTGCCGTGAGGTGAAGGATCTCTTAAACGAACATCTGCCGGAGGGCTTACAGGTTCTGGAAGTGGAGCATGTGAGCCAAACCTTGCGGGCGCCCGATGGCCAAAGGGTCACATACCTGGTTTCAGATTTGATTCCCTGGGGTATTCACAGTATACTTCAAAGTTGGACCAAACATCTGCAAGAGCCTCTTGTCAAGAAAACCAAAAGGCGGGAAATAACCGCCAGATTGGG
>JAVEVM010000845.1:0-2662 GCA_034005055.1 Desulforhabdus sp.
TCTGCCGGATTTTTTCAGGCTCATGATGTTCATATCGGATTGCCCTTTTGTAGGCTTCTATCGCTTCGGTGTTGTTCCCCAGTTCGAGATAGATGTCTCCGAGATGCTCCTGGATGACTGGATCCTGCGGCACCAGGTTGACTGCATTGAGCATGATCTCAAGCGCCTTTTTGGGCTGTCTCATTTTGAAATATACCCAGGCGAGACTATCCAGTATGAAGCCGTCATCCGGTTCGACTTTCAGCGCCTGTTCGATCAATTGTTTCGCTTTGGGCAGATTCACTCCCATTTCGGCATAGGTGTAGCCGATGTAATTGAGTGCATTGGCGTTTTGCGGCTCAATTCTCAAGACCTCCTCCATCTGCTTGATGGCATCCTTTTTCCGGTCCATTTTGTCCAGGATAATGCCTTTTCTAAACAGAAGATCGACATCCCGGGATGTCTTTTCAAGGCCTGCATCGACAGCTTTCATAGCCTTTTCGTATTCTTTTTGCTCCTCGTACAGAATGGCCAGGTAAAGATAATAGTCAGGCACGTCGGGCTGCTTTTCAATCGCCGATTCAAGAACTTCAATCCCGCTACCATAGTCTTTCATTTTGGTAAAAACGAGTGCGAGTCGGATCTGGGCAGTGTTCCACAAAGGACTGTTGCGGGGAATAAGGCGTAAATTCAGTATGGCCTGCTTGGTCTCTCCCCGCTCTTCGTAGGTTGAGGCAAGATAATAGAGAGCTTGGTCGTATTGAGGCTGTTCACTCAAAAGATGGGTAAAATCCTTTATGGCATCGTCATATTTCTTTTGCTGGTAATGGATGATGCCGATCTTGAGCCGGCTTTCCAGATCCTTTCGGTTAACCCGCACCAACTGGCTGAACTGTGCCAGAGCATCATCGAGCCGGCCTTCGCGCATGTAGAGATTACCCAATCGACTGTGCGCCTGTACGCTCGTCGGATTGAATGAGATAATTTCCTGATAGGCTTCTTCGGCATCAGCAGTACGATCCGTTACTTCGTATATGTATGCCAAGTCGAGCAGAGCGTTTTCGAAGGCGGGGTCCAGGTCGAGTGCTTCCTGGTAGATCGCTTCCGCCTGATCGTAAAATTTCATGTCCAGGAAGACACGCCCCTTGTAATAAAGGGCCACGGGGTTGTCGGGCAGGAGGTCTCGCAGATGGTCGAACATTTCTATAGCTTCTGTAAAACGTCCAGCCTGGGCGTACAAGGTACCGAGCAGCAGGTAGACGCTTTCGTTTGATGGATCGAGCTGAAGAGCTCGCTTGTAGGACTCTATGGCTTTGTTATTTTGCCCCAGCTCGGCATAGAGTTGTCCCATCAGCATGTAGGCTGTTTCATAGGAGGGGTTGATACGGGTTGCTCTTTCAACCAGCTTCAAAGCCTCCTCTATTCTCCCCTGGCGAACGTAGAGAGAGGCTAATTCGGTGAGAAGTATGGGCGAGTCCGGATCTTTCTTCAAAGCCTTCAGGTAAGCTTCGGTGGCTTCTTCGATTTGGTTGACGCGTAAATAGTGTTGGGCTAACAAGTACTCGTGATATATTTCGGCACGTGGTAGAGGTGGCGTAGCGATCTTCATCGACACGGAGCTCTTTTTAGCTGTGGCACAACTGGTTAGAAGAAATAGCAGACACAGGAGGAGAAAGTGGAAAATCTTGCAGCGCATGATCGTCCTTGCACACTGTAGAGCAAAAAATGTTAGTAAAAGAAGCCGCGTGTAGAATCTTGTCCAACTAACACATTTGCCCTATTCAGTCAATGATTTCCCTGAATGGGAAACCGGCGTGAAGGTTTGCAGGTATAATGTTTTATTAAGAAAATTGCACACAGGTTAGAGACGATGATGGATTATCCCAAGTTGCGTTATGGATTGGAAGCTTTCCCGGTTGAGCATGAGGGGCAGAGGATGGTTCTGTTGCGGGATCGGATCGGCTTTTGCGAGGCTCCCTTGCTGGTTTCTCCGCTGGTGGCCGAACTTTTGATGCAAATGAATGGACATAACTCACTGCGCGATCTCCAGGCCCATTATGTACGTCGAACCGGCGACCTGTTATTTTCAGAAAAGCTGGAAGCAATACTTAAAATGTTGGACGACCACTTATTTCTTGAGAACGAGAATTTTCTCAGACGAGCGGGCGAGGAGGTCGATCGTTACCTCCAAGATCCCATCCGGAGGATGCAGTATGCGGGCAAGAGTTATCCGGCTGATGCTGAGATCTTATCGCAGCAGCTTCAAAGCTTTTTCCAGCCTGACTGCGGAGAGCATGGTGCGCCGGGCGGAGTAGATAATTGCCGCTTGGTTGGATTGATGGCCCCTCATATCGATATTCAAGCAGGCGGCCCCTGTTTTGCTTACGCTTATAAAGCCTTGCAGGAGACAATACCACCTGAGGTATGGGTAATTCTGGGCACAGGACACGAGCCGCTGGAGAACCACTTCGCCCTTACCCTGAAAGATTTCGAGACGCCTATCGGGATCGTGCAATACGACCACGAATTCTGCGAAGAGCTGATCAGGCGTGCACCTCGCGACCTCAGAGCCAGTGAGTATAATCACCACAGAGAGCACACCATAGAATTTCAAGCCGTGTTTCTGGCATTCAGCCAGCCGCAAGCTCGCATTGTACCTCTACTTTGCTCGCTGTCTCTGGAA
>JAVEVM010000846.1:0-2660 GCA_034005055.1 Desulforhabdus sp.
GGCAATCGCTACAGTCGGGAGTCATTCGACAAACTGATCAGAAAAATCTGCCCCAAGATCGTCGACTGCCATTTCAATGAACTGGAAGGAAATGACAGGCTTGAGGACAGGGGCAGCGTCTACTATTTGATCGAGAAGTAAAAACAGCAGGCGGAAAAAGCTGCAGCCCCTGGCTATGCATGGGCTGCAGTTGGACCAATTAGCGAACGGGCCTCACCTGGCAGACAATCGGTATCCAGCAATCTCGTCAAACCGGATCCACTCGACGCCGTTCACTTGATATTGAATTTCCCGCTCCAGGCAATGAACTCTTTCAAAGCGCTCCCAGGAAAAATCAAAACCGAGCTCACGGCAGACAGCAACAAACAGATTCCCGGCATTGAGCAAACCCGGGTCACATGGCGCCGCCACACTGCCGATCGAGAGCAGGCCAAGCATTATTGCGCGATAAAGAAGGTGCCCGAATTCGACGCCTTCTTTCCAGTCCCACTCCAGGTCAATAAACTGGCCGGCAACGCCGTTCACCAAAAGGTTTCTTGGCACGGCATCGAGCAGAAAGCCATCAAGGCGCGTGTCGAGCCCAATACTCTGCCGTTCGATGGAAACCAACTCAAGTAGATGTTCAACCCAAATATCTGCCCATAGCGCCAGCTCACCAACCGACCAGTTCTGTTTATTCAGCGCACGAAACAACTCCTTTTGCCAGAGTGAGCCCGCCAAAAAATCCCCGTCGGCAAGCTTCAAGCCCAGACGGTCCCCCGGTGCGGCAGCACTCGCGGGGCAAATCAATCTCGATTCAACCCGAGCTCCGCTCTCGCCCTGACGAATCGTCACGGCTTTGGAGAATCGCGGGAGTCGCTCCACGGAATAGTGGTGCACAAATACATTCGGATCATGGCGTGGCATATCCTCCCCGCCTGCGACCACAAGGAATGAATTCGCGAGATCTCCAGCCAATCCGTTACGGCACACAACGCCCCACGCCTGCTCGAGGGAAAACAGGAAGCGCGGAGGAAGCTGTGGATCGGCTACCACAGAGGCGCTCATCAACGGGGACAAATCAAGCTTGGCGTGGGCAGCCATTCCATTGTCGGTGACGACGCAGGTAGGCAACTTGTAATCAGGAAAAGGATACGACCATGATTGCGAAACGAAACCTGAAGCCTGCAGTCGCGTCACCAACTCCTGCTTTCCAAACGTAACCACACCATTCTCTGAATAGAGATCTTCAATGCCGAACATCGGGACAGAGACGTGATCTTCCCGGCAGCCTGCGAAATATTTCAAACCAAGCTGATTTTCAATCGCCAGAATAAGAACCCCACCCGGCCGGAGGAAACGCCTCGCGTGCTGGAGCATTGCATCGACAGGATCACCCTCTCCTGAATGGGAGAAGAAAATCCGTGCGTACTCGAGCACTCCAATCAAAGTAACGACATCAAAACGAGCCTCTACCGGAAAGCTCTGAAAGACATCGGCAACCACATCGACATTATCCAGCCCCTTGCAGCGGGCCGCAGTGATACGAGCTCGCGCACCACTCCCTTCCAGCGCAACAACACGGGCACCGCTTTCACCCAGAAAGCGGGATATCGCACCGCATCCAGCGCCCACCTCAAGGACATCCTTCCCCTCGAAATAGGGCACCAGGGGCCTCAAAAGATTCGCACGACGCGGGCTGAAATGATAGCGAGTAGGCCAGTCGCGTACCTGCTGCCTGATCTCCATGGACAAAACACTTCTGTCCGAGACCGCCCTCACTGACTCCAGCAATTGCCGCTCAGTCTCGGTTCCGTCAGTATAGGAAAAGGCAACCTCTCCAGAAATCGGGACCCACACCCCATCCATACTATTGAATGAATAGGCACCTTTCCATCCAGCCGGGGAAGCCTGCATATGCGAACGGACGCTCTGGAGAATTTTTTTAAAAATGATATTTACCCCCTCATGAGCTACATGAGGACAACCTGGCATGATGCGTCGAGATCGCTTAATCCGACAGCCCCCGAGAAATTAACAATCTCGAATTGCATGACATCATAGCGCCTGTCCAGCGGGACAATCTCTCCGAATGAATCCTCGGAAACACCAAGGGATAGCACGTAGCTACCGCACCCAAGGTTCAGCAAGCAGGAAAACGTTACCGACACAATGTCACCCGCCACAACCCTTCGCCCTTCTGAAGGAGGACATAGATTACGACTTGAGTTGCCATACACCGTAACACCATCGGGCGATTTGACGAAAACCCCAAAAATGGGCTTTTCGCTTGGTGCATCAAACTCGACGGCAAACTGGATTTGTACTCGATCCCTCGTATCGAACTGGATACAGTGAGAATCCTCACCCTCGCGAATCAGCGTTGCATCGAGAATTCTGGCACGGCCTTCCCCCCACCGATATTCGCCACTGCAATAGCCTGCCCGGGTTTCAATGGCCGACAACAGGCTGCCGCGACTCTGCTGCGCGGAACTGGCGTGCTTGATCGGTGGCGCAGCGCCAACCATCATGTCCAAATAGCGGTTTGCTATTTCCCTCGGCACGCCATCGTCAATCAGACAGCCTCCATCAATCAGCAGGGCACGCGTGCAATGACGAACAACCTGCTCAACGGAGTGAGTAACGAAAATGATCGTCTTGCCTGAGGCGACCAACTCTTC
>JAVEVM010000847.1:0-2654 GCA_034005055.1 Desulforhabdus sp.
CAATGCCGATCAGAGTTGCTATGTCCATGCGAGCCGGCCTACCTGTAAGTAGTTGGTAAAGGAAAGCTTGGCGATGACTGAAAAGACAAATTCTCGAACAGCTGTCTGCGAGCAATGAACGTGCCAGGGAAGCGTGCATTCCCGTCGAATTTTTAACAAGAATCCTCCGCCTCTTTGCAAGCTCCTTTACCCCTCGTTGTCAGAGGCTGTCTGAAAATTGCTCACAGCAGGCAATTTGCGGAGTGAGCATGAAGCCCGCCGCTACACAACAAACCGGCATGAAATGTAGGGCGTGCCTCGTTCCCAAACTCCGTTTGGGAACGTATTGGGGGAGACAAACTCCGTTTGTAACAGAAGGGGTTACGGAAGCGGTGCAGAAACAAAGGTTACTCCAGACAAAGCGGAAACGGGGAGCACCCCAGATAAGAAGAAATAGGCTTGATTTGGAGGTGCGGGCTGGCGGGAAGATGCAGAAGATGAGGTAAAATCCGGCTCGTGCCGGGGAGTCAAGAAAATGACGAGCAATGATCTCCCGCGCGCAGCCGATTGACGGCCGGCGCACGGGGGAGCTCTAAATTGACCGCACTGAAGAAGACAAGATTAACGGATCATCTGGATACTGGTGTTCAGCAGCTCACTGGCTGTGGTGATCGACTTGGAATTGGCATTGTAACCCGCCTGGTAAACGATCAGATTGACCATTTCCGAGGCGAGATCCACATTCGATCCTTCTATACAGCTGTCATTGATTTGACCGAAGTATTCCGGATTTGCGTTTTCGCCGCCATTATAAATGATATTTGCAGGATCGATTTCCGGTCCGGTAAAGTAGAGGTTGGCTCCGTTGCGTGCCAGCCCGTTTTCATTTTCGAAGCCTGCTAAACCAACCATGTATAGCTGGTGCTCTATGCCGTCCTGATCGACTGCCGTGATCACTCCGGTTGTGCTGACATAATACTTGATGTACTCGGGTTCCCCCTCAGGGGCGTTAATCTGGATTGAGGTGAGCTCATTGGCTGTTACAGCTTCTGTCTCGTTCGTTGTAGCCGTAGCGCTCAGGCCTATATTGTCCAGTGTCATATCGCCGGCGGTGTTGGATCCCGTGAGAGTCAACAAAGTGGCATTGGCAGAGGTGATGATAACGCCATCCGAAGTGTCGTTCAACGAGGCGGTAATTCCTGCATCTGTGAGATCAGCGTCGGCGTTTATGGCATTCATTATAGCGGTGGCATTCTCACCCGGGCTGGTTGCATCGTCCCAATCAGGAGTTGCATTGCCACTTGACCGTAAACCGTTCAGTGCAACCGTTGCGTCCAGACCGTCTGCATTAGTGACTTGCAGTGTCGCTCCATCCATATCCACGCCCGAATCGGCAATGGGGTTGCCGCTGCTGTACTCCACCGATTCGACGGTTCCCGGCGTTACGGCATACCCTTGCACCCGGTATCCCTGTTGGTTCACCAGGTAGCCGTCTTTGTCCAGATGGAACGTTCCGTCCCTTGTATAGTAGGTTTGTCCCAGGTCATCTTCGCTCGGCGTCTCCACGATGAAAAAGCCTTTACCGCTTATGGCCATATCCGACCAGGCCGAAGTGTCGATCAGCATTCCCTGGCTGAAGTTTGTAACGATTCCAAGCACCATGCTTCCCGACCCTTCGCCCTCGGCGTCATTGGTGCGCAGTGCATATTCGCTGTTGACCAAGTCGCCGAAGCGGATGCTGTTCGACTTGAAGCCGGTGGTATTGGCGTTGGCGACGTTGTCGCTTACCACCGAAATGCCCGAGCTGTAACAGTTTAGGCCGCTTAGTCCGTTATAAAGCGCCTCACCGATTCCCATGTTATCCTCCTGTTGCTAGATGAAGCCGTTTCCGGCACCTGATCCCGCTATCTGAATGAAAAAAGAGCTCTCGTTATGCTGTTAAACCTGACTGGGTCACCTCTATCACCGAGCTTGGCGTCAGAGGCACACCATCTGCTGAATCCAATATCAGATACACCAATCCGTTTTCCATATGGACCGAGGCGCATGTTCCCGTGACCGTTGATAAGGTTTCCACGGAATTGCCGTTCGCATCGATGGCTTCCACTCCAAACTGATAGAACCCGTCTTTGAGCTTAGTGCCTGAATCATCGCAGCCATCCCAGGCGACCTCGTAGTCGCCTGCCTCCTGGGCTCCCATGGCCATAGTGCGCACCAGCTGTCCCTCCTCGTCATAGATACTCACTTTAACATCGGCATCGGCATCCAATTTATAACCGGCTTTTGTAGCTTCCCCTTCCTTTAGCTGCAGTGTGCTGCTTTCACCGGTTATCTCTTTGCCGAGCATCTGCACCATCATGCTGTTATTGACAGAGAGGAGATAGGATTCCACCTGCTCCATATTTTCGTTGAGTGCGGTGAGCATTTCTACTGTACTGAATTGGGCCAATTGTGCGGCCAGCTCATAGGATTCCAAAGGATTGTTTGGATCCTGGTGTTGAAGCTGCGTCGTAAACAGCGTCAGAAACTCATTCATATCCAGTTTGGTACTACCTGATGTCGATTGGGCACCAAGGGTTGAAGAATTCGATGTCACTGATTGGATATCGTAGCTCATTGCCATGCTCCTGCCTGGGGTCGTCGGTCAACTTCCATAAGTGTCATGTAAACAGGCT
>JAVEVM010000848.1:0-2652 GCA_034005055.1 Desulforhabdus sp.
TGAACAAGAAGGATATTCCAAGGAGCGCTCAGCAAGATGAAGGTCTTACTCGTCTATCCGTACTGCCTTGATGAGAGATATTATTAGGAAAATGTCAACGCAATACCCATAGGTCTATATTACCTTGCCGCACTGCTGATAGAAAACCGGCACCAGGTTGAAATTCTGAACCTGTACCATTTGCGTAACGATCCATCGGCGATAGAGGCTATTCTGCGAGAAAAAAAAGCGGATGTGATCGGCTTTTCGCTATTCAACGCGAATCGTTGGGGAGCCATTGACGTCGCAAAAACGGCCAAACAAATCGATCCAAACGTCAAGATTGTTTTTGGTGGCGTCGCTGCAACACATCTGTGGAAACATTTTCTGATCCACTTTCCGCAAGTCGATTTCATCATTCTGGGAGAAGGCGAGTACAGCTTTCTCGAGCTCATCGAATCCATACAGAGAAACAACCCGATCAATCTCGAAACAATAAAAGGCATCGCGTTCAGGAAAGGGGGCTCCGTCGTGAAAACCGACCCCGCGGAATTGATCGGCGATCTTGACCAACTGCCCATGCCCGCAAAATACTTTTCCTATCAATATGTCACTTTGACTCGAGGATGTCCGGCCAATTGCAGTTTTTGCGGTTCTCCGCAATTTTGGAAGCGAAAGGTCAGGTGGCATTCTGCAGATTACTTTGTAACTCAACTGGAGATTCTTTACCGGAGAGGCGTTACTTTTTTTTATTTTTCCGATGATACGTTCACTCTGAAAAAAGATCTCACTATCGAGATTTGTCGAGAGATTCTCGCTAGAAGTCTCAACATCAGCTGGTATGCTATTTCGAGAGTGGATCACATTGACGAAGAGATTTTGTACTGGATGCGCAAGGCGGGCTGCATTCAGATCAGCTACGGAGTAGAAAGCGGTTCAGAGGACGTACGAAAACTGCTCAATAAAAAAATCTCAACTGAACAGATCAAAAACGCCTTTTCTTTAACGACACGATACAGCATTCTGGCTCGAGCCTACTTCATATATGGGTGCCCCGGGGAATCAGCCGAAACCATCAGGCAAACCGTTAATCTTATAAAAGCAATTAAGCCGCTCAGTATCATCTTCTATGTTTTGCGATTGTTTCCCGGAACGGCTCTATATCGAGACTTTCAGCAGAAGATGAATCTCAGCGACGATGTATGGCTAGATCGTATCGAAGATGTTCCTTACTTTCGCTATGATCCTGAGTTAACCGAAGAGCGGGTGTTGCATTACGGCGAGCTTCTTCGCACCAAGTATTACAGAGCACTGCCCTCGTTTGTCGATGCTCTGGATTTAATAGAGGAGAAGGAATTCTATCCGTTGCACGCAGATTTTTGTTCGAGGCTGGCAATGACCTTCAGTCACGGGGATTATTCGCAAATCGAAGCGATCCCCGACAAGGACGAAGTAGCCGGGAAGCTCTATGAAAGGTCCCTAAAGTATTCCCCAAACCAGCGTGCGTTCCTGGGGCTGGGCATACTCAAGCAGAAGAGTCGACAGTATGATGAGTCCATTGCCATTCTTTCCACAGCCGTCGGTTACTTTCCTGAAAGTGAGATGCTGCACCTGTGTCTGGGTGTCAGCTACATGAATAAGTCGAGATATGATGAAGCCATAAACATTTTTTTGCGGTTTCCGGGTTCTACTCAAGCAATAGAAAACATTGCTAATTGCTATAAGGCCCTGGGCGATTACAGAAATGAAGAACTGTACCGGAAGAAACTGCAGATAATGAATCCGTAATCGAGCAACCGCACAACCTTCACCTCCGCCTCCAGCGAAGAGCACTCAAACAGGATACGCTTCCTTCTACTTTCCCCCCTCCAATAGAATCTGGGATCCGTTTGCCATCTCCCGATCTCACCGCAATGGCCTCAACTGTGTATCTGGAATCAGCCCTTTGCGCCCAACATTTGGATCTCATGCAGCTTGTCGTTTCGATGGATTGATCGTCAGGACGGGAACAGGAGAATTTTTCACCACCCTCTCTGCAACGCTGCCAAACGGGAAATTGCCTTTCATACCATGAGTCGCCATCACAATAAGATCAGGTTGAACTTGGTTTATGATATTGAGGATTTCCTTTGCCGGATCACCTTTAACGATGTGAATTTGATATCGAGGGCAGCCGGTGAGCTTATCTTTGCAGAGTTGTTCCAGCCGTTCTCTGGATATTTTCATGGCATATTCGTTCAACTCTTCCACATGCTTGGCATCCGGGCCGCTGCCCCAGTAATGTTCATATTGGGTCAAGTCTTCGGCAACATGAATCAAATGAACCTCTGCATCAAACTGCTGCGTCAACGAAGAAACAAATGACTCGGCCACAGCTGCCGCAGCGGAAAAATCAGTCGGCCACAAGATTTTCTTGATTTCCATAGTTTCCTCCCTCATTGATGTCGTTTCTTACGAAAGTCCCATCATCTTCTCAGTCGCTAATTGTTTTCCCCCGTCCGGCACTCAAACTTGGATTGAATATAAGTGCAAGCAACCGCATGCGCAATTTCGCTCACCGATGGATCTGTCAACCCTCACGAGGTCTCAACTTAGGGGCTGTGTATAATGAGAACCGTTCTGGTATAGTAGAATATGACGCAGTCTTTTTTCTGGACGTTTTTCCGATGCTAA
>JAVEVM010000849.1:0-2650 GCA_034005055.1 Desulforhabdus sp.
ACGGTAGTATTCGGCTGAGGAAACGGGCCTTTGTCGATGAAGCCCCCTTCTTCGCGCCAGATATCCTTGTGTAGACATTCGTCCTTCAAGCTGTCCAGGGCATCGGTCCGATGCCATTGCCACTTGGGATTGGCGGCCGCTCTTTTTTTGATTTCGTTCCACGGCATGGACTGCTGCGTGAAAAGCCGCTTTTCACACTTCTTGCGGAAGGTCTCGCCGGAAATGTCCTCGGTGAACTTCATCTTTTCCCTGGTGAGATCGATGACCTGCTGTTCACCTCTATAGACATTGCCTTCAAACTTCATTAAAAAGTCGGCTTTCATTAATCCGGATTCTGTAGGGAAGAAAAGAATCGTGAAGGTTTCACGCACTGCCGCGTAAAAGTTCTGCTGGATGCGATCTGAGAGCTCTCGGGCCTGAACGGATTGCGGATCGTTGCCGGGCAGTTTCTCTTGGTCGAGCTCATCAAGAATGTGCTGGATAGCCTTCAGCCGCTTTCCCGCGTCAATGAGCTGATCGTAAGTATTTTTTGAGCCGGTCAGGAAAGCGATGCGGTTCTTCCAGGTAGCCTGCTCGTAAAAGTTATAGAGCTCCGGCCGAAGCCCCGCTCCAGCATAAGGCTCGGTGATCACCAGTGTGACGCGATCCTGCTCAGGTTCGATTTCATCGATGGCGGGCAGCACCTGGATCTTCTGATAGCACCAGCCAAAGCCTGGTCTGAATAGCTCATCCAGGCGCGCTCGTAACTCCTTTATGGCCTGTTCCGGCAAGAATGTCTTGACCAACGACTCCAGCTTGGCGTTCAAATTCTGCACATTTCGAAAGTAAAGCTTTCCATCGCGCGTGCTGTGGAGATACCAGGCCGCTATGGCGAGTTTTTCCAGCACCTCGGACTTCAGCCTGGAAACGTCCCGGCCCGGCTCGCAAAGGCAGGCAACGAGCTCGGGGATGGAGAGTCCCAATACCGCGTTGGGGACGTTCGCAAGGGAGGACATCAGCAACAGACGGCTGGCATCGGAAGCATCCGAGCTGCCCATATTGCTGTCCATCAACTCTGCCACCGCGGAGCCGTCCGAGGCAATATCGTGAGCGATGGCGTTGTCCAGCGAATTGTTGATTTGGCCGATCTCAGCCCGTGTTTCTTGATCGTTGAAGTCAAGATCATGTGCTGAAATGAGAAGCTTCTTTTCAGCCAGTCCGGTGTTCCAGAGGCGAGACGTTACGATACGCATCAGTCGAATCAAACCTCTGGTTTGCTGAAACCCGGGATTTTCTCGGAACCGCGCATAAAGATCTCGATTGCCCGGATGGAAGGGGTAAGAAGAGAGAACTCGTTGAGCAAACTCCTCCGGCGATTCGCTGGTAATGGCCATCTGTTTGGCGCCTCGAATGGCCTGAGCATAAGCCTGCACCACCTCGTTGACTTCGGTGGAACCCGGCAGCTTATCGAAAATTCGAGTCCTGAGAATATGGTACAGCTCATCTGAGTTGAGCCTGACGGGCTCCAGGGTCATGGCAACGCGGTGAGTCTCTTTTTCAAAGTCGGACAGCACCGCGGCAATTTGCGCACTTCCTTTTTCATAGGCAGCTGCAAGGTCGCTGATGACCAAGCAGACTCTGGAGCAGGATGCCTTGCCGATAGCGACCAGCAGATTGGAAAGAGCGGTCGCTGTAACCTGCGCGAGGTCGGAGTTGCCAATGGCTTTTGATCGAGCGTTCTCAAAATAGGGAGACAATTCATCCAGAAGAACCAGGACGGTTTTGCCTGCGAAAAGATTTTCCCACGCTTTTTGTCCCGGCGCCTGCAAGGGTGCATAGCAGTCTTTAAAATGGTCACGGTTTCCGAGTTGTTCTGCCAGGGCTCCCCACAACCCGAGCGGCGCATCCGATTCCCGCCCCGAGAAGCCGATGACATCTACCGGTCCAAGGCTCGGATCGGATTGATACAATTTTGCCATCACCTTGTCGCGCAGCTCCGGGTGCCTTGCCAGCAGACCCAAAGCCAACAAATTGTGAGTCTTGCCGCCGCCCATCGCCTGCTTGAGCTTGAAAACACCCTGCGCGGATTTGCCTTCGAGCCGCCGGAATGCTTGTTCAAGCAAAGCTTTCATGCCCTCGGTGAGGTAATTCTCGGCGAAGAATTCATCAGGGTCGATGCGTTTTTCAATGAGGTCCAACAGGTCGAGAACTGTGTCTCGTTTTTGTGGATCGAAAACGTTGCCTCTGGGAACGCAAAGCTGCTTGAGTGGCTTCATAGGGCAATGTTCCTATAAGTGCTGTCGTAATCAAAAAAATTTGGCTCATCGCTGATCAGGCTGCACTATGGGGCTGCAGTCCGATGCCGTGTAGTGCCCGCATCGGGAATGTAGCATAGGGCCTTGTGCCCGCATGAACGCCCACAGCGGCTATGCAACGGAGGGGCCTCTCACGGGAATCGGTGAAGAACGAAAATCCTATCTCATTAGATGAGACCAGCTTTACATAAACAGGAGCAGCCCTTGAGCGGGCCCCTATTCCAACGGTTCAAGAAAATAAACCGGGATCAAAGAAAGGTGCGATTTATCTTCATCAGTCAGCTTGTGATAAAACTCTTGCCACAAACTGATGAAACGGCCCAGGTCTATTAGCTCTATGTGGATATGTGATGATT
>JAVEVM010000850.1:0-2649 GCA_034005055.1 Desulforhabdus sp.
ATTGGCAGCTTCACGGCGCCAAGCTCGACGCCGCTTTCAAACGCGAATTCGGCCACCTACCTGCAGCGGAACAGAACAGGCTGGTGAGCCAGGCTTCCACCCTCGACGTCCTGCTGAAATTTCCCAAACGTATCGAGCAGATTGCCGACGATGCCGTAGCGCACTTCAACGCGCATGTGCGGCCCAACGGCTTCAAAGGGATGCTGGTCTGCAAGGACAAGGAGACAGTCTGGCTCTATACCGAGGCCATGCAGGCGCGCCTGGGGAAAGAGACGGTGATGGCGGTGATCTCCGAAGCCCCTCAAAATGATCCCGAAGCCATTCAGGCGCTTTACTTGGGAGAAGCCAAACGGAAAAAGCTGCTCAACGAGTTCTTGATCCCGGCCCAGTCCATCCTGCCGGAACACCAGGACAAGGAGTACCGCAAGGTGGAGCTGCTGGTGGTGTGCGACATGCTGCTCACCGGCTTTGACGCCCCCATCCTGCAGGCGCTTTATCTCGACAAGAACCTTCGTGACCACACCCTGCTGCAGACCATCGCCCGGGTAAACCGGCCCTACAACGAGCTGAAGGGGCATGGTCTGGTCATCGACTATTACGGTATTTTCGACCACCTCAACGAGGCGCTGAATTACCGGCCCGAGGAGTTGGGGGACATCGCCTTTCCGTTCGAGCGCATCCGCGAGCACTTCCGCAATCAGTTCGACACGCTTTGGGCGCTGTTCCCGGAGGAAATCGTGCCGCGGGATGGGTCTCATGGGGCCTTTGTCGCCGCCATGAAGATCCTGCGCGATGAGGAGGGGGCGGAAAAAACCTTCGACACCGGCTACCGCAACCTGCGCGTGCTCTACGAAGCGCTGCAACCGGATGAGCAGCTTCGTGACTACGTGCGCCCATACGCGTGGTTGACCAAGCTCTACATGCTCTACCGCAAGAAGTTCTATCCCGAGGCGGCCTTGGAGGCGAAAGAAGAGGATGCCGCCCGAACCAAGGAACTGATCCGAAAGCACATCGATGTTAAGGCGTTGGAGAGGGAATTCCCCACATTTGAGCTGGACGAGCATTTCCTCACCAAAATCAAGGACAAGGCGCCCGACGCCAAAGCGCTGGACATCGAGGCGATGCTCAGCGCCGAATTGCGGATCCGCCTGGACGAAGATGAATTGTTCCGTCCACTCTCGGAAAAGCTGCAACGCATCATCGACGAAAAGCGGGCCGGAACCCTGGCAGGCATTGCCCTGATCGAAGAGCTGGAAACCCTCACCAGGGCGGTGCGGTCTGCGGTGGAAGAGGTCAAGCGGCCCATCGGCCAGCAGTTGGCGCTGAAGGTCAAGAGCCGCAATATGGCCCTGAACGAGGCGCAGGCCGCTGAAGTGGCCGCCGCCATCCTGGCCGAAGCGGACAAGGTCTGTTTCCCAGGCTGGTGGAACAGCAGCTCCGTGGACCCGGAGCTCTCCAATGCCTTGCTGCTGCTGATTGCGAAACAATTTTCATCGATGGGTTTGCTGGCGGGCGACGCGATGGAGTTCATCGGATTGCTGGTTCAGGTGCTCAAGCGGAAGCACTACAGGCCTGGGAGCAAGGAAGCCGAATGAGCCGCCTTAGCCACATCGATCTGCCAGACGGGAGGCAACTCGATTACGAGATCCAAACCTCCTCCAAGGCCCGAAGCCTGCGCCTGAAGATGACGGCGAAGGCAGGCTTGACGGTAATCGCTCCCGTTGGGCTGAGCGAGCGGCAGGTGGTCGAGCTGGTATCCGGGAAGGTCGATTGGATCGCCTCGAAACTCGATCAATTCAAAGAGGTTCGGCATTTGCTGAGCGATCTGAAGACCGTCCGCCCCGAAGCCTTTGACCTGCCAGCTTTGGCAGAAACATGGCGGGTCGAATACAGGGCTACCAGAGCCCAAACGGTGGGGGCGCGCACCGATCAGCAGGGTCGGATAGTGGTTTTTGGCGCCGTTAAAGATTACGAGCGCTGCCAGGCGGCTCTAAGACGGTGGCTGGCCAGACGCGCCAAGGAAACCATTGTCCCGTGGCTGGAATCGATGGCTGCAAAAAGCGGCTTCCGCACGAAGCACGTGATGATCAAGAACCAACGTACCCGCTGGGGAAGCTGCTCGGCCGATGGGGCGATCAGCTTGAACGCCAAGCTGCTGTTTCTCGAATCGAAAATGGTGCGATATGTGTTGATGCACGAGCTTTGTCACACCTTGGAGCGGAATCATACCAGCCGCTTCTGGACCCACCTGCGGCTGTTCGAACCGCAAAGCGATCTGTTGCATGGTCAGATGCGGGATGCCTGGAAACAAATCCCTGCATGGGCCCAACCGGTGAGGGCTGGAAGAGAGGGCGTTTAAGCATGAACACAATAACGCCGCCAGGCGTTTTCACAAATTGTAGGAGTGCCGAGTACCGTGAAGACTTGGCAATAAAGACAGGAGAGGAGAAAAATGCTGAAACAATTACGAATTAAGAATTTCAAGGGATGGAAGGATACCGGCACCATCCGCATGGCTCCCATTTCCCTGTTCTTTGGCGCCAACAGCTCGGGCAAATCCAGCATCGGCCAATTCCTGATGATGCTGAAGCAGACGGTTGAGTCGCAGGATAGGAAGGCGGTTTTTTATCCAGGAGGCAAGAACTCTGC
>JAVEVM010000851.1:0-2648 GCA_034005055.1 Desulforhabdus sp.
TCATGCGTGCACACAAGCTGTCAATCCATTCCAGTGCAGGCATGCGCGGCAGGGCAACGGCCGAAAGATCGCAGTATCTTCCAGCCAGCACGTTTAACCGACGTTTCATTTCGGCAAAATCGAGGTGTAATTCGGCCAGAGTTCCATCAAAATCGAAGACTATTCCGAGTATCTTTTTTTGTCCGTTTCCGTTCAAGATTTTGCTCTGCTCCCAATCCTTTTCCCTTGCAGAAGGAGGATCTTCTGATTATGTTCAAGAGCCGTTTCCGTAGAATGACGCATTAGTATAATGTTATTTCCGTGTAATGTCACAGGGCATCATTTTCGTTCAATGGGCCTTGGTCTTGGAGCAAAAATCCGTCCACTTGCCACAACTTGGAGTGAATATGTCGGAGCATGTTCAGACGCTTAGTTTTGACGCCGTGATAGATCGCCTGCTGGCCCTTAAGGAATCCTATCAGAGAGATTATCTGGCCATGTACTCCAGTTGGTTTGGCGGGATTATCAGGGAGCCCGCCCTGATGATGGTTCCTATAGACGATCACCTGGTTCACCGCGGCGACGGTATCTTTGAGGCCTTCAAATGTGTGCAGTGGAACATTTATGCCCTTCAGCGCCACTTGGACCGGCTGGAACGGTCTGCCAAAGGCTCCGGCCTGAATTTACCGATGGACCGATCCCGGATGGTTCAAACTATTCTGACGACGGTAAGAGTCGCAGCGGTTCCAGACTGTGTCATACGCCTGTTTATTTCACGAGGGCCGGGGGGGTTCTCCACCAATCCCTATGAATGTCCCGCAAGTCAGCTCTATGTCATGGTCACTACACTCAAAAGGCCGCCAGACGAAAAATACGAGCAGGGGGTTACGCTGAAAAGCAGTCATATCCCCATAAAAAAGTCATACTTTGCGAATATGAAAAGCTGCAATTATTTACCCAACGTGCTCATGAGGAAAGAGGCCGAAGATGCGGGGGTGGATTATACGGTCTCCATCGACGAGCGCAATTTTCTGGGTGAAGGACCGACGGAAAATATCGGCATTATAACTGAAAGACGCGAGCTCCTGGTTCCCCGCTTCGATCGCATCCTGCGCGGAATCACGGTCACCCGCATGATGGAGCTGGCACAGGCTCTACTTCCTTCAGGCTTATTGACCAGAGTGGAGGAAGCCGATATCACCCGTGAGCAGGCTTACCAGGCGGCTGAAATCATGATGTTTGGCACCACGTTCGATGCACTGCCGGTGGTTAGCTTCGATGGACGGATAATCGGAACGGGACGGCCGGGACCCATGTTCCAGAAATTCACACAACTGCTTAAAGACGATATGAGCATTTGCGCCGAGATGCTGACCTCAACACGGGAATAGGGCATGGCAAAAGACCGGGGGGAGCGGTTAAAGGATCTAGTCGAAGGGAGCTTGCGCGAAAGCATTCAAGTAAAGGAAGCTTTCCTGCAGACCGGAGCGGGCATAATTGTGGAAATGGCGGAGCTGGTTTGCCGGGCTTTCCGTGGCAGCCATCGACTCTTTTTGTTTGGCAACGGCGGCAGTGCCGCCGATTCGCAGCACCTGGCCGCCGAATTTGTCAATCGATTTCAGCGAGAGCGGCCTCCGCTTCCGGCAATCGCTCTTTCTGTAGACACCTCTGTCATAACCAGTATCGGTAATGACTACAATTTCGAGGATATTTTCGTAAAACAGCTTCAAGCCCTCGCGCACGCGGGTGACGTGGTGCTCGGGATCAGCACCAGCGGCCGCTCGGCCAATGTGATCAAGGCCATGAAATGGGCTCGCCAACATGGCATTCACACTCTGGGGTGGGCAGGCGCAGCCCGTGCCGAGATGGAAGTCTATTGCGACCTGATCCTGCGTGTCCCATCGCAGGTGACGGCGCGTATCCAAGAATGCCATATCACGGCGGGTCATGTACTGTGCGAACTGGTGGAAGAAATGCTGTTCGCCGAAGAATAAACCGGGTAAAGAGAATCTCATGACAAAGAGACCTTCCAATTGGCAGCCGCTCGATTTTGATACCCTGCAAACCGTGAGTCTGAAAGATCGCCCCAGCAAAATCGGTCTCGATCGCTTAGCAAAGCCATGGAAGCCGGGCGGCAGCTTCCTGAGCTTTATTGACGGCCTGCCGGGAATTTTGGCCGCAGATCTTGTCCGAAAAGCTGCCGAGGCGATTGTTAACGCGGTGCATGATAAGCGAACGGTGCTGCTCGGCATGGGGGCACATCCGATCAAGGTGGGTTTGAATCCGGTGCTGGTAGATGCCATGGAGCGCCGGCTCTTCGCAGGACTTTCCTTAAACGGCGCCGGCATCATTCACGATGTCGAGCTGGCACTGGCCGGAAAGACCTCGGAAGATGTGGCCGCACATCTGGAAAAGGGCCAGTTCGGTACGGCCCGCGAAACCGCTGAATTCATTCACGGGGCGGTTAAATCAGCTTATGCGGCAGGAAATGTCGGATTGGGACGGGCAGTGGGTGAGCACTTACTGGCTGATGGGGCGCCTTATGCAGATATGAGCCTCCTGGCGAATGCGGCTAAGCTCGACATACCGGTGACGGTCCATGTAGCATTTGGGACGGACATCATCCACATGCATCCGGCCATGGATGGAGCGGCCATGGGGGCCTTGAG
>JAVEVM010000852.1:0-2645 GCA_034005055.1 Desulforhabdus sp.
TTCATTCTTTCCATCATCCGCTGGTGGTACGGCATCATTTTAGCCGCTGACTGTTCGTCGGTTTCAGTCTCTTCCTGCGTGTGTTCTCCATGCATTTCGTGAGCCGGTGTCGGCTCTGCGGGCGGTTGGTCGGTTTGCTGTTGTGCATAAGCAGCGAACGGCATAAGCACGAGACCAAAAATGAAGATCGCGGCTAGCAGTGAATAACGAAACCTTTTCATAATATTCTCCTTATTATGGTGAAGGGGAATTGACTCTCTCCTTTGTTGACTTGTGGCCAACTGACATTTTCTTCAATATAAGAAAGCTGTTCCTAAAGTCCATTTGCTGGCTGTTGGCGGATTTGCTCCGAATTTGAAAGCGTTGAGGACGAAGAAGATGAAAAAAAAACAAGTAATGGATCTTTCTTCCGCACTGAGCTCTCTGGGAGAAATCAAACAATGTGCAGAGCGCAAACGTCTTGCCGTTTTTCTTGATTATGACGGCACTCTTACACCCATCGTCGAACGACCGGAAGAAGCCGTACTATCCCAGGAATCCAGACAAGCGGTGCAAAATCTGGCAGAGCTTTGCACAGTTGCAGTGCTGAGTGGCAGGGATTTGCAGGAAGTGCAGCACTTAGTGGGGATCGAGAATATCTTTTTCGCCGGCAGTCACGGTTTCGATATTGTGGGACCGAGCCATCGGCAGATTCAAAATCAGCAAGGCATGGGTTTTCTGCCTGCGCTGGATGAGGCTGAACAGGAACTGCGCGACGGCCTCGATGTCATAGCCGGTGCTCTGGTCGAACGTAAAAGGTTCTCCGTTGCCGTGCACTTCCGATTGGTCGGTGAGAACGATGTAGACCATGTCGAGAAGGTCGTCGATCGGGTGCTGGCCGGCCAGGATCGGCTGCGTAAAGGGTACGGCAAAAAAGTTTTCGAAGTTTTGCCAAATATTGACTGGCACAAGGGCAAGGCTCTCCTGTGGCTGCTGGAGGCATTAGGGCTGGACGGGGATGAGGTTCTGCCGATGTATCTGGGTGATGATGTTACAGATGAAGATGCATTTGAGGTCCTGGCAAATCGGGGGATTGGGATTTTTGTCAAAGGGTCCGGAGGCCCGGCAAAGACTTCGGCCGATTATGCACTGGAAGACTGTGCAGAAGTGCGCCTATTTCTTATCGAGCTGGCCGGATTTCTGCGGGCTGTGCAAAAGAGTGGAAACTGCTGAGATACCGGTTAAGATTATCCCGGCATAAAGTCCTGAACAGCGGTAACGAATGACATTAAATTAAGTGAAGGCTCAAACAATGACGGACGAATCCTTGGCGTCAAAGTATGCACGTTTATGCGGCATTCTGCGCGAAATGAAGAGTGTGCTGCTGGCCTTTTCCGGGGGAGTCGACAGCAGCCTTCTGCTGAAGGTCGCAAGTGATATTCTTGGAACCGATCGTCTGCTCACGGTAACCGCGCTGTCCGCTACCACACCGCGGCAGGAATTAATCGACGCGTCCGATTTAGCCGCCCGATTGGACGTGCCCCATGTTCAATTTGCCTCCGGAGAGATGGATCTACCCGAATTCGTCAACAATTCAGCCGACCGCTGCTATGTCTGTAAAAGCAGCCGATTCGCCGATATGGTGAAGCTTGCCGAAGAGAGAGGATTTGATTTTGTGGCCGATGGGACCAATTCTGACGATCATGCCGACTACCGGCCGGGAATGCGGGCGGTTCGTGAACTGGGGATCAGGAGCCCGCTCAGCGAGGCCAACTTGACCAAACAGGATATCAGGCTGTTGTCGCGAGACTTGGGACTGCTCACCTGGAACAAACCTTCGTATGCGTGCCTTGCCTCCAGAATACCCTATGGCATGCCGATCACGGTAGAGAAGCTGCGGCATGTGGATGAATGTGAAGAGTTCATCCGCAGCCTGAGCACAACAGTTCAGGTGCGGGTTCGCCACCATGGCGATACGGCGCGCATTGAAATTGATCCCGCCGAACTGCATCAATTGATCGAGTCATCCGTCAGGCGATCGGTGATCGATTATTTCAAGAAGTCCGGGTTCAGGTATGTAGCCGTCGACCTGGAAGGCTACCAGATGGGAAGCATGAACCGAGTGCTGGATCAGGAAGGGGAAGAACTTGGATAGCGAGCACCTTAGAAGCTTACTGAAAAATGTTCAAAGCGGGCGAATGGACTTGGATGCTGCCATGCACCAATTAAGAAGACTGCCGTTTGAAGATCTTGGCTATGCCCGAATCGACAGCCACCGTTGCGTGCGCACGGGAGTCTCGGAGATCATCTACTGCGCCGGCAAAACCGTCCCACAGATAGTCGGCATAGCGCAGCGAATCTCGGAGCACAGCCACAATATCGTCTTCACCCGTGCCAGTGCGGAGGTCTTCAGTGCGGTCCGGCAGGCGGTAAGCAGCTGCGAATACCATGAGACGGCGCGAATCATCGTGGTTAACCCGGAGGCGGCTCAGCGTACAGGAAGTGTGGTCGTGGTGAGTGCCGGAACTTCAGATATGCCGGTTGCTGAAGAGGCTGCAGTGACTGCGGAAGTCCTCGGCAACCGGGTGAATCGAATCTATGATGTCGGGGTTGCAGGTATCCATCGGCTGTTGCATGTCTGTGACGACCTGTTCGCAGCCAATGTA
>JAVEVM010000853.1:0-2639 GCA_034005055.1 Desulforhabdus sp.
TCGGTAAAAGCGGCCTTTGACCAAAAGGAGATGCAATACGAACTGGCCGAAGTCACTATGGTCCCGCAGACTACGGTCCCGATTGATGACGCGAAAACAGCCCAGCAGTTGCTCAAGTTGATGAATGCCCTGGACGATTGCGATGATGTTCAAAACGCTTACGCCAACTTCGACATCCCGGATGAACTGTTGAATGAGGTCGCATAATCCGGGCTCCGGCATCGAACCGGCGGCAGAAACAATCACACTTGCCTGAAAGATTTCGAGCGATGCTTCGTGCTATCGGAATAGATCCCGGTTCTCGAAATACCGGCTACGGTGTGGTGGAGGGCGACGGAAGTCGGCTGCAGCATGTTCTGAACGGCAATGTGCGGATGTCAGGCAATCTCCCCTTCCCCGAGCGCCTGAGAATTATCTACCAGGAGCTGACAGCGGTTATAAGCGATTGCCGTCCCGACTGCATGGCAATTGAGGATGTTTTTATCGCTAAAAATGTTAAAAGCGCGTTAAAGCTCGGCCAGGCCCGGGGCGCAGCCATCCTGGCCGGGATAAACGCCGGGCTGCCGATTTTCGAATACAGCCCTTTGGAGATTAAACAATCCGTTGTTGGGTACGGCAAGGCGAGCAAAGAGCAGGTGGCCGAGATGATCCAGTATTTGTTCAGATTGCGGGAACCACTCAACCCCAATGCAGCCGACGCCCTTGCCACAGCAATTTGCCATTTGAACACCAGCAGCTCGCAAGCGCGCTGGAAACGCTAGCAGTGAGCGGTGAACGGTGAACAGTGAGCGGAAGATAATGACCGGTGCGCGGTACGCGATGCAGTGTGTTGCTCGCACCAAAGCTCTCGCCAGGGGTTCTTGTACCGAAGCGCCCGTCAGGGGGTGTTGTACCGGAGCTCCCGTCAGGGTTTTTTCTCGTTCCCACGCGCTTATTTCTCGTTCCCACGCTCCTGCGTGGGAATGCATACCGGAATCCTCGGCGGGGAGAAATCATCTGCCATGATCGGCTACCTGAACGGAAAGCTTGCGCACAAGTCACCCGAGTACATCATCATTGATGTCAACGGCGTCGGCTATTGCGTGCAGGTTCCGCTCAGTACGTTCTGCGATCTTCCGGGACCCGGTGAAAGCATTTGCCTTAACATCCATACCCATGTGCGCGAAGACATCCTGCAGCTGTTTGGATTTCGCACCATGGCCGAAAAAGAAATGTTTCTCCACCTGATCTCAATCAGCGGTGTCGGTCCTCGCCTGGCCGTAAATATTCTTTCCGGAATAACTCCGGAAGGATTGAGGTCGGCCGTCCTTCTGCAGGATCATCAACGGCTGAAGAGTATTCCGGGAGTCGGCAAGAAAATTGCCGAGCGCATCGCCCTGGAAATGCGCGATAAGCTAAAGATCAAGCCGGCCAAGGAGGAATTCAGTCTTCCTTTGGCCGCCGTCCAAGACGTTTATGCCGATGCCTGCTCGGCACTTCTAAATCTTGGTTACCGCGCCACAGAGGCCGACAAGGCACTCAAAAGAGCCGAGCATCGTCTGGGCAAAAATCCCTCCCTGGAGGATCTGCTCAAAGAGGCTTTACGAGCTCTGGCGTGACGGGTTTTGAGTGAACAGTGAACGGTGAACAGTCTCAGGAATAGAAATGAACGATCGAGTCGTCGAGCCAAGACCCACGGATGATGATCTCCCCATAGAAAACAGCCTCAGACCCCTGCGGCTGGCGGAATACGTGGGCCAAAAAGCGGTCAAGGAAAACCTCGCTGTCTTCATCGAAGCAGCCAAACAGCGCGGCGAAGCGCTCGATCATGTGCTTTTGCACGGCTATCCCGGACTCGGCAAAACATCCCTTGCCATCGTCGTGAGCAACGAGCTCGGAGTGAACTTAAGAAGCACCTCCGGCCCGGTAATCGAGCGACCGGGAGATCTGGCTGCGATTCTCACTAATCTTGAGCAGGGCGATGTTCTCTTTATCGATGAAATTCACCGTTTGAACCACGTTGTGGAGGAAATCCTCTATCCGGCCATGGAGGATTTCAAGCTCGACATCATCATCGGCCAGGGACCCTCGGCGCGCACCGTAAAACTGGATTTGCCGCCTTTCACCCTGGTGGGAGCCACCACCCGGGCGGGGCTCCTAACGCCGCCTCTGCGCGATCGCTTCGGTGTCATGTTGAGGCTGGAATTCTATGAAGTCGAAGACCTTCGAATCATAGTTACCCGCTCGGCCCGTATCCTGGGCATCTCCATAGATGATGACGGAGCCGTAGAAATTGCACGACGCTCCCGCGGCACTCCGCGGGTGGCAAATCGATTGCTGCGCCGGGTGAGAGATTACGCCGAAGTCAGAGCCGACGGCAAAATCTCCCGGGAAGTCGCCGATTACGCACTCAAAATGCTGGAGGTCGATCAGAAGGGGTTCGACCGTATGGACCGCAAGATTCTGCATACCATCATTGAGAAATATGAGGGCGGCCCGGTCGGAATCGACACTCTCGCTGCTGCGGTCTCGGAGGAGAAAGGCACTCTGGAAGACGTTTATGAGCCCTACCTGATTCAGGAAGGATTTTTGATTAAAACCCCGCGCGGCCGTATCGCCACCCGGCTCGCCTACGAACACCTGGGAATCGCCTTCCACTC
>JAVEVM010000854.1:0-2622 GCA_034005055.1 Desulforhabdus sp.
CTTCGGCGATTTGGTTTCTTGGGATGTACGTTTCTGAAGTGTCCATTGCTGCCTTTTGCGCTAATTCCTTGTCCAGGACGAAGCTTCAAGTTCAGCCAAGCGTCCGAAAAGGAAGTATTCAAATCCGGGCAAATCGTCCTGGAAAGCGCGCGCACTTAAGACCGAGCGCCGCTTTGAAGGCAGTTGCGGTCGAGACCGAACTAAACGCCGTACTTCTTCAGCTTGCGCCACAAAGTGTTGTATCCGATTCCAAGAACTTCAGCGGCCTTGGTCTTGTTGTTCCGGCAGTTGAACAGGACGTTGAGGATATGGCGCTTTTCCATCTCAGCAATGGAAATTTTCCAGGATTCGTGATCAGCTTGAGAGGGGTGCGGCAATGGAAGGCAGTCCTCCAGCATCAGATCTTTACTATCGATTGCATCGCTTCTGTTGGTTATGAGTGCCCGTTCGAGGCTGTTTTCCAGTTCCCGGATATTTCCGGGCCAATCATGCTGGAGCAGCTTCTTTTGCGCGGCGGCCGAAAGCTTAGGTGTGCGCGGTCTGCCCATACGATCACCTAGTCGGGTCAAAAAACTTTCTGCAAGCGGCAAGATATCTTCTCGACGATCTCTAAGGGGCGGCAGATAAACTGGGATAACTTTTATTCGAAAGAAAAGGTCCTGCCGAAAGCGGCCCTGCCTGACAAGCTGGGCCAAATCTTGATTTGTGGCTGCGATCAGCCGGACATCTACAGGCACTTCTTGCGAATCTCCCAAACGACGGATGCTACGCTCTTGTAAGGTCCGCAATAGCTTTACCTGGAAATTGGGGGAAGTTTCCGCGATTTCATCAAGGAACAAAGTCCCACGGTCAGCCGCCTCAAAGAGGCCTTTTTGATTTCGGTGGGCTCCGGTGAAGGAACCCTTCATGTGGCCAAACAGTTCACTCTCCAGCAACTCTTCCGGCATTGCGCCGCAATTGACCGGCAGGAAGGGCCCGGCAGCCCGGTTGCTGCGCTGATGTATCAACTTGGCCATCAGTTCTTTGCCTGTTCCGCTCTCCCCTTCAATCAGCACGGTGGCATCCGTTCCGGCCACATCCTCAATGGTGTCGAGAACCCGCTGCATTGCGGGGCTGGCTGCAATAATCTGATTGAGACCGGCTTCCCGGGCAAACCTATCCTGCAGATTGGTTACCTGCTGGCGAAGGGTGCGACGCTCCCATGCCTTCCTGATCATGTGCACCAGTTGCTCGGGATCGACAGGCTTGGTCAGGTAATCATACGCTCCTTCTTTCATGGCCGTTACGGCGGTGTCAACCGATCCGTATCCGGTAATGACCAGCATTTCTGCAGACGGCCGCAGTTCGCGTACGTCCCTTAGCACATCCATGCCGCTTTCGTGGCCAAGACGCAAATCGGTAACCACCACATCAAAATCCTGCTGCAACAGACTCTGATGGGCATAGGTGCGGTTCTGCACGGCAACAGTCTCGATGCCCTCCTGCTTCAAGTAGAGGCTTTGGGTGACCCGCAAAGCCTCATCGTCTTCAACCAGAAGCACGCGCGGTCTGGACAATAATCCCTCCGGTCAATGGTCTCTTTGCACGTTCATGTCTTCCATCTTCTGCAGGGCGTAGTGGCTATCTTGCCTTGGGCAGCTGCAAAAGCTCGAATCCGGTCCTGGTATCTTTTTCTCTTCGCCCCTGCAACCCCAGCAGCTCCATAATTATGACTTCGCCGATGAGCCAAACCTCAACTCCTGCTCGTGTGCAGCCGACCGTGGCTCCGCCTTCACGACCGGTTGCGGCATGCATGTGGAGTATCGGGTGTCCGGATTGATTGAGAAATAATGTGCCCATGCCAAGCACTTCCTGGACTCCCGAAAGAACATGAGTGATTGGAACGATCTTCTCTTCCATTTGCTTTTCAGGACCCACCACGAGGCGGCTTCCGTCAGCCACACCGCCGAGAAAAAGTACCATGGCACTGCGGATATCCTGTTCCCTGGCGAATTCCTCAATAACGTCGGGTACTCGTTCCCCTTCGTCAAGTTTCAGGGCAAAGATGCGGCCGACACTACCTTCACTGTATTGCATATCCCCTCCAGCTGCTCGGAAACAATAGAGACTACCCGTTCTTGCATTCATCCGCTCTGATTGATTTATTTCCGCCCGTCTCCGGTTGTTCTGCTTTTTTATAGGCGGTGATTGCCGAGATGACATGGCAGATCCAACCCAGTATCCCACCCGAACCGATCCACAGGCCCGGCGTAAAGACCAGCCAGAATATTCCCCGCCAAAAATAACCATTATAAAATTGTCCCGCTCCGGGGATGATGAGACTGAGTACAGCTGCGTTTCCGGCAACGTGTCATGGTTTGCTCCTGTCGTTGGCAGATAAGCTGGAACTAATCATAACCTCAGAATCCCTTCCGGCTCAACCCCTGCGGAAGGCAGCTTGTCTCAATAGAACGTGCGTCTATCCACCCTCTATCAGTCTGAAAAGTTCAACTTCTTGATTGAGGGTTGAAAGCTTCATTTTGCCGTAAAACGGAGGGTCGCAACAAGCAAAGTTCTTGAGAACTAGCCCATATAGGTCTTTATCGTAGAATTAGATCGTCTTATCATTCAAAAGAGACGGTA
>JAVEVM010000855.1:0-2621 GCA_034005055.1 Desulforhabdus sp.
GGTTCACACCCGAGCAGATGAGTCGAGCCAGAGAGCTGGCGGCACAATTTCCCTGCGTGCTGGCACCTAATATGAGCATGGGAGTCAACGTGCTGTTCAAGGTGGTCGCGGACGTTGCCAGGCTTTTGGGTGAGGGGTTCGACATCGAAATTGTTGAATCTCACCATCGATTCAAGAAAGACGCCCCAAGCGGAACGGCAGTAAAACTGGCGCAGGTTGTTGCCGAATCTTTGAACCGAGATCTGGGCCAGGTCGGCGTTTACGCAAGACACGGTCTGATAGGCGAAAGAAAAAGCCAGGAAATCGGCATTCAGACACTTCGGGGCGGAGATATAGTCGGTGAGCATACGGTTTTGTTCGCCGGGCTCGGAGAGCGAATCGAGTTAACCCATCGCGCCCATAGCCGGGACAATTTCGCCAGGGGAGCCATTCGTGCCGCCCTGTGGGTTGTGCGCCAGCCCGTCGGCCTCTATGACATGCAAAACGTTCTCGGAATTCAAAAGTGAGCTCATATAGATCTGGTCAGAAATTCCAATCGGAGGCACAAATGCCACTTGAAAAAGCACAACGTTTAAAACAGCTCCCCCCCTATCTCTTTCAGGAAATAGACCGACTTAAGGCGGAGCTCATCACAAAAGGCGTAGATGTGATCAATCTTGGAGTAGGCGACCCGGATCTGCCAACCCCGCAGCACATTATCCGTAAGCTCCAGGAAACTGCCGAGGACCCCGCAAACCACCAGTACCCCTCTTATTCCGGGATGAATGATTTCAAAGTGAGCATCGCCCGATGGTATCGAAAACGATTCGGGGTCGAATTGGAGCCTGCCAATGAAGTCCTGACTCTGATCGGCTCCAAAGAAGGCATAGCTCATCTTCCTCTGGCCCTGATAAACCCGGGAGATCTGGCTCTGGTTCCCACCCCGGCTTATCCTGTCTATAATGTGGCGGTGATGTTCGCCGGAGGCGAGTCCTATTTCATGCCTCTGATCGCAAAAAACAAGTTCCTTCCCGATCTGGACGCGATTCCCGCCGATGTCGCTCGTCGCGCCAAACTGATGTTCATCAATTATCCCAACAACCCGACAGGGGCGATAGCCGAGCGCCCTTTCTACGAGCAGGTGGTTGCTTTCGCAAAGGAATATGATCTGGTCGTGTGCTCGGATGCCGCCTACACCGAAATGGGCTTTGACGGCTATAGGCCGATGAGCTTTCTTGAGGTTTCCGGGGCCAAGGAGGTGGGCATCGAATTTCATTCCCTCTCCAAAACCTACAATATGACGGGCTGGCGGATCGGATCGGCAGCGGGCAATGCTCAGGTGCTGGAGGGGCTGGGACAAATTAAGAGCAATATCGATTCGGGCGCTTTCAATGCCGTGCAGTGGGCCGGTATCGCCGCACTGGAAGGTGATCAGAGCTGCGTCGCCGAGATGCAGAAAACGTATCAGGAAAGACGCGATGTGCTGCTTGCCGGATTGCGCCGAGCAGGGCTCGAACCGGAAGTGGCCAAAGCTACCTTTTATGTGTGGTGCCCTACGCCGCAAGGACTCAGCTCTAAAGAATTCTCCTCGCTTTTGCTGCGCCAGGCCGGCATTGTTACGACGCCCGGCAGCGGCTTCGGAGAACCTGGTGAAGGTTATATCCGCATGGCTCTCACTGTCTCCAAAGAACGAATTAAGGAAGCCGTTGAACGAATACAAAAGCTCTCGTTTTAAATGACAGGGAAGACCGTCCGGCTATGCAAAACGTTTTCATTGGACTTGGCAGCAACCAGGGAACCTCACTGGCCATATGCAACGACGCCATCGCCCTGCTGCAAGAGAGCCCACAGATTGAAGTAGAAAAGGTATCCTCCTTCTACCGCACAAAACCCGTTGGGCTCGAAAACCAGCCCTGGTTTGTGAACGGAGTCATAAAATGCACGGTGAGGATCGAGCCCTGGGAATTGCTGAGGGTTTTACAGGAAATTGAGAATCGTTTCGGCAGGGTTCGACGAGAGCGGTGGGGGCCGAGGACGTTGGACCTGGATATACTCTCCTACGGCGACAGGTTCGTTAATCTTCCAGATCTGATCATTCCGCATCCAAGGCTCCATGAACGACGGTTTGTGCTGGTACCGCTCCAGGAGCTCGCTCCCGACTGGAAGCACCCGCTCCTGTTGGATGCCGTTGGATCACTGTTGCAGCAACTGGGGGAAGATACCGACCATGAAGTGTTACGAATGGAGCCCCAATGATACGTCTTTTATTCTATATTTTAATTGCTTACCTGGCCTACAGGTTATTTAAGATGTTTGCCGGCAATCTGCTAAGGCCCCGCGACGAAACAACCTCCGGAAATGGTACGGAAGATACTGAGCTCATCCGCGACCCTCATTGCGGAACCTATTTCCTGAAGCGAAGCGGGGTGAAGGCAAGTGTCGGCGGCAAACAGGTTTACTTTTGCAGCACATCCTGCCGGGATGCTTATCTGCTTGAGCAGCAAAAGCATTAGAATCGAATCGCACCCGGCTTTCAGGAGGATCAGATGAAATTCTTCATTGACACCGCAAACCTTGATGAAATAAAGGAAGCACACAGCCTGGGAATTCTTGACGGAGTCACCACCAATCCGTCCTTGATC
>JAVEVM010000856.1:0-2619 GCA_034005055.1 Desulforhabdus sp.
GTGCGCCCATCCGATAAGATCGCCTCCTGATTCGCCAGCGATTTCGCCCGTACCCCTTCAATAACATAGATGCTTTTTGCGGCAAGCGACTTTATTACCAAGCGACGCGCTCTTTCTGGGAAACCGCTGAGAATTTTACCACCTGCGACAAGGGAAATATTGGCTTTGGCGTGGCCGTTTCTAATGAGCCTCCATACATTCGCAGATATCTCTACCCCGGCCGGCCCTCCGCCCACTATTATGATATTCAGATGCCCGACTGCGGCCATCCGAGAGATGGAAAGAGCGGCGTTGTAAAGATTTGCAATCGGCTTGACCGGTATCACCGTGTCGCCGGATGAAATTATCCCTTTCATCGGCACGGCGATGCCCGTATTGAATGAAGCTACGTCGTAACCGACAGATTCTCCATCGGCCAGATACAGGATACGATTTTGCGGATCGATTCTTTCCACTTCGCCTTCTTTAAATTCTGCCCCACGGGCTTCCACCATCTTTTTAATGTGGAAGCGAACTTCTTGCGGCTGGTAGATTCCCGCTAACAGACCGGGCCCCATTCCCGAATAGTAGTGATAAGAAGAAGGGCTGATCAGAGTAACCCGGTGACCTCTTTTTGTGTAGTCAGCCAAGTTCAACATGACAGTCATATGCGCATGACCGCCGCCTACTAACACAAGATGTTTAGACATACAGTTCCCTTGCAGGCTGTGCCGCTTCCGTGGCTGTAATCATAGGAGGCTTCGGTGAAGGCTCCGCATAACTCTAAAGAATCTTTAGATTCACCCCTATTTCCTTTTGCCGATAAGATAATACCTGCCACTGAGGGTCTCAAAGGGAAATGAATAAAAAGCAAAGCTCATAGCAAATTTCGACTTTGCGAATGGAATTAATCCCTTTTTGTTATATGGTAGACTCACCGTACGAACACCTCAGGAGCAGAAGCCTTTCGGCTGTATGCAAACGCAGTCTGCAGAGCTGAATCTGGCCACTTTGCAGATTTATTGAATAGTTGAGTCATACCTTCCGAAAAGGAGGCAAAACTGACGGGAAAGCAAACGAAGCTGACCGATGACGTGGATCTGCTGCTTGGAGTAATGCCCCCCGCTATTCGAGAAGCGATCAAAGCCGAGAACAGTCTTGATTCGCTAGTTGAAATCGTTCTTGACTTGGGGAGGTTGCCCGAAGCAAGATTTGCAGCCCGGATGGCCGAGCTTTCAACCGAGCATGTTGTCCGCGAAGACATCGATTACGTGGTATCCAGGGTTGGAAGGTTCAGTGACGACAACCGGGCGGGCATCGAGCGCACACTGCATCGGATCTCTGCTATCCGAAACAGACTCGGGGCCGTCATCGGTCTCACCTGCCGGGTGGGCCGAGCGGTATTCGGTACGGTGGATATTTTGCGCGATGTTATTGAAAGTGGTGCATCGATTCTTCTGCTGGGGCGCCCGGGGGTGGGTAAGACTACGCTTCTGAGAGAGGCGGCCAGAGTGCTCGCCGATGAGCTGGGAAAGCGGGTCATTATTGTCGATACATCCAATGAAATCGGTGGCGACGGGGATATCCCCCACCCCGGAGTCGGCCGCGCGCGGCGAATGCAAGTCCCCTCCCCCAACCGGCAACACGCGGTGATGATTGAGGCGGTTGAGAACCATATGCCGGAGGTCATTGTCATCGATCCAAACGGCACCGAAGCTGAAGCTCTAGCCGCCCGAACCATTGCAGAACGGGGAGTGCAGCTGATTGCAACCGCTCACGGTAACACCTTGGAGAACCTGCTGCAGAATCCAACTTTGGCAGACTTGGTTGGCGGCATCCAAGCTGTGACCCTTTCCGACGAGGAAGCCCGCAGACGCAGAACCCAGAAAACGGTACTGGAAAGGAAAGCGCCGCCCACCTTTGATGCGATGGTTGAAATCCAGGACAAAGACCGCCTGGCCGTGCACCATGACCTTGCAAGAGTTGTTGATGCATTCCTGCGGGGCTTGCCTCTTGACTCCGAGCTCAGATTTCGCGCCGAAGACGGCAGCGTCAAGATCGAGCTCGCCAAGAGTCAGCCGGATAAGGTCTCATCCGGACAAGAGATTGAACCTGTGCTATTCAAACCCGCGGCTCACAAGCGCGTTAGGCGCAAGATCCAGAGGATCTATACTTACGGTGTGTCTCGTAGTCGTCTGGAACGGGCTATCCAGAAATTCAGGGCTCCTGCTTCCGTGGTCACGGATATAGATAGAGCCGACATTGTTCTTACTTTGAAGTCTCAAGAAAAACGCCAGCCGAAACGACTCCGAGAAGTTGTGGCCAAGGGCGTACCACTGCATCTGGTCAAGAGCAACTCCGTGGTGCAGATCGAAAATTTCCTCCGCTCTATTTTCGATGTAGAGGATTATTTCAGCGGAGAACAGTCCGCTCTCAAGGAGGCTGAGACAGCAATCGCGGTGGTGCTGGAAAAAGACGTTCCACTGGAGCTCTCGCCGCAAAACTCGCACCTTCGTCGATTGCAGCACCAGCTGGCCGAACACTATGGATTGACCACAAAAAGTCAAGGAAAAGAACCCTATCTAAGAGTTGTCATCTTTCCCTGAGTCTCGTCAAGAGCGCATGAGAAAAAGAGTGAAG
>JAVEVM010000019.1:0-11857 GCA_034005055.1 Desulforhabdus sp.
CCCGTCGCGCCGGGAGTACAAGGCCAGCGTAGCGAACAGCTTCAAAGGATTGTATTGAACCGTCTACAGCTATCAGGATGCGCTTTTTCTCGGACTCCATCGCCACACCTCCAGTGCTCTAATCCATTTCGAATCATTCCGCTTTGTCTGGGAGTGCCCTGCACACCTTGACCTACCCTGGTGTTCCATCTGGCGTTTGCACCCCAGTAATCGATCCACCAGGGCACCGCACGGGTACGCAGCAGGATCAGGCCTTCTTTAAGGGCAGATTTACAGTAACACATGAGCCTTCCCCAGGATTGCTCTCTACCGAAATCGTCCCTCGATGCTCCTGAATGATCTTTAGTGCAAAGGTCAATCCCAGGCCGGGTCCCGAAGTCTTGGAAGTGAAGAACGGGTCAAAAATACTTTTGATCTTTTCTTTTGGGACTCCCCTGCCGGAATCAGTTATTTGAACTATCACCCGATCATCTGCCGTTTTGGTGCGCACCTGCAGCATTTTCCTGCTCATTGGCCGCATCGCTTCAATCGAGTTTTCCACAATATTTGCGAATGCCAGTTTTAAGTGCTCTTTATCCAGTGGAAGGTGCGGAAGGTCTTTCGCTAAATCGATCTCTGTCTCTACACCTGCTGCTGTGAGCTCTTCCCGGAATTGCTCCATTACTTCTTCGATCAACTCGTTGATGTCCGCCGACTCTTTGTAAGATATGGCCGTAGTTTTTAGATCGATCAGGTCTCGTACCATCTTCTCCAATCGTGCCACTTCCTTGATGATGATCCCCACGGCCGGTTTATTTGGGTCTCCTTCCGGAAGGTTCTCGTAAACCCTTCTGGCAAAGCCACCGATGGAAGTGAGCGGATTTCTCAGTTCGTGGGCGAGCTCGTCCATCATGAGATCGAGAGCTTCCGATCTTTCCTCCTGCACCAATTTATCTCGCGCTGCTTTAATGGTAAGCAGCGACTTGATTCTTGCAGAAAGCTCCTTGTAATCGAAAGGCTTGGCCAGATAGTCATGGGCTCCGAGATCCAATCCTTTGACCTTGTCTTCAATTTGGTCTTTTGCGGTAAGCATGAGAATGGGAATATAGGCCGTGCTTTTGCTGGCCTTAAGCCTTCGGCACACCTCGTATCCGTCCATTTTGGGCAGCATGATGTCGAGTATAATGGCATCCGGGTCACCCACACGAACCTGTTCGAGGCACTGTTCGCCATCATAGGCTTCCAACGTCTCGTAGCCCTCAAAACGGAGCCTTTTTCTCAAAAGTTCAACCGTGTCCAACGAGTCGTCTACGATAAGAATTTTACTCTTTTTCCCCACTGGCGAGGCTCCCGCCCTGCCCTTCCAGATAAGACCTCACCTGGTCGGCCAAGGTGCGCACATTGATTGGTTTGGGAATGTATCCTTCACAACCCGCCGCCAGCGCCTTTTCTCTGTCTCCTCTCATGGCGTGGGCCGTGAGCGCCACAATGGGGATTTTCCTCGTCGCTTCCTCACTCTTGAGCCTCCTGGCAACCTCCAGGCCATTCATCTTGGGCAAAGAGCGGTCCATCAAAATCAGATCCGGCTTCTCGCTAAGCACCTTTACCAAGGCATCCTCACCATCGACGGCCAGAATAATCTGATAGCCGTACTGCTTCAGGACTTTGGCAACGAGCTCGCGACTGTCCTCATTATCATCAACAACCAGTATTTTTATATGATGATCCAAGTGTTCACCCTCCAAACCGTGCATCCTTAACTTCTCTGTCCTTCTTCCACTCTCATCATGGCGTGCCGAAGCTCCTCCACAAAATCCTCTTCACTGAGCAATCCCCTGTTTAATATCGCCTGTATCCGTCCGTTCAATGCATGCATTTCCTCTTCGGTGAAATCCCGATAAGTGAGGACTATAAGAGGGATGTTCTTCACTTCTCGTTCGGTCTTGAGGAACTCTATCACATCGAGTCCGCTGACCTGCCGCATGGTCAAGCTCACCACAACCAGCTGGGGTCTAAAATCCCTGATCAGCTTGATGGCATCCTCGCTGTTGTAGCTGGTGAAGACCTCATAGTTCGCTTCCTTCAGAATACCGCCGATCAGTCTCACTGTCTCCACCTCGTCGTCTACAATCAACACGCGCGTGATCGGCGTCCCCCTTTCCAGGCTGTGCAACTTCTTCAATAGAATGTTTTTCCCGACAGGCTTAACCATGTACTCTGCGGCACCCAGACTAAACCCGAGTCGTCTGTCATCCAGTACGGAAACGACGATTACCGGAATATCCTGGGTTTCAGGAGTCTCCTTAAGCTCTCTCAGCACCTGCCACCCATCTATCTTAGGCATCAGAATATCAAGAGTGATGGCCAGTGGATTAAGCCTTTTGGCTCTTTCAACGGCATTTTCTCCCGACAGAAGGCCAATGACGGTATAATCTTCTCCAAGATACTTCCTGATGATATCGATACCATCCGGGTTGTCGTCGATGGCCATCACGACTTTGCGAGAAGGACTCTCAACGCCTGGCAAAACATCCTCCGAGCATACTGCCTCATCCTCCGCTTTCAGGATAATGTTTTCAATCATTTCGCAGCCCTTGCAGAAATCGACCTTTTCAGGGTAACTGGCGATTTTCAGACCCGCGCAATGAGTTCCAAGAATAAGCCAGCATCTGCTTTCTCCACTGCCGTAGGCCGGACAGCTCGGCTCTCCGCAACGGACATAATGCCAGCATCTTATCTGTTTTCCCGCAAACTCGGGCTCTTTCAGAAATGTGGCAATCGGCTTTCCGAAATAATCGGCCAAGCCCGCGGCCATCCTAGGCTCTATTACCGGTTCCGTAGGGCTATCGAGCATCTCTTTGGAGAGTGGAATGGTGAAATAAAAGCGACTGCCTTCGCCATAAGTACTCTGCGCCCAGATCATACCTTTGTGCAATGCCACCAATCCTCTTGCGATGCTCAGCCCCAGCCCGGTACCCTCGTGTTGACGCACGGTCGTTAGATCGACTTGGACAAACTTATCAAAAACGGTACCGAGGTCTTTTTCCTCTATGCCTATTCCGGTATCCTCCACGCAAACTTCCGCAAAAATAGGCGGTTCTCCCGGTTCAACGCCACGATTGGAGATTTTGGCAGTGATGGTTATGCCGCCCTCACTGGTGAATTTGACGGCGTTGGACAAGAGATTCACGAGAATTTGTCTGACGGCATCTTCGTCCCCGTATACCAGGGAGACGCTTTCATCGACGTCATAACTCAGGGCCAATCGTTTTTGTTTGAGCAGCGGCTCAAACGTTTCTGCCGCTGACTCGATCACCCACCTGAGATCCAATTCTTTGGGACTCAGTTGTATTTTGCCGGATTCGATCTTGGATATGTCCAGGATGTCGTTGATGAGCTGAAGGAGATATCTTGAATTCGATGCGATTTTTTTCAGGCTCTTTGCCTGCTCCTCGTTGACGGGACCATCCACACCGTCGATCAGCAGATCCGTATAGCCGATGATGGCATTCATGGGGGTGCGAAGCTCGTGAGACATATTGGCGAGAAAGGTCGATTTGAGCTGGTCCAGCTTTCTGAGCTCCCGGTTGGCTTTCTCCAGAAGAGATATGAGCCTGGCTCGCTCTTCGAGCAGTCCGGTTTTTCTGGTTATTTCCTCTTCCAGGGTCTTCTTCGCCGTCGAGACGCAATCGACCATGTAATTGAACGTTCGGCCCAATACCCCGATTTCATCTTCCGTATTGATGTCGACAGATACCGACGTGTCCCCTTCGGCGAACATTTTTGCCTTTTCGGCCAGCTTCTGTACGGGACGCCGTATAAGTTTGTTGACGACAAGATAGGTTGTGAGAATAACCAGGAAGAGCCCAAATGCGGTCAAAAAGATGGTGCGGTTGCGCTGGGCGGTAACAGTCTCATAGGCGGTCTCGACGCTCATGCTGATCGCCATGCTGCCAAGGACCTTTCGCGAACGGCCGTGACAATGATGACATTCAGGCTGGTTCAGGATTGGATAAAAATAGACAATATGCCTGGCTCCTGATACCTCGTCCTCGAAAACATTATCCGGCCTAACTCCGGTCTCCAGTATCTCCTCCAGCGTCTGAAGGGCAGCCCGATTACTGATGGACTTGTTGAGCCTGGTCCCCAGTTTATCCTTCTCGGTAGAATAGATAACCTCTTGTTCGAAGTTGCAGATGAACACCTGAACATCTTTGGCGGTTTCCTTGATATCGCCCATCTGCTCGACAATAGCCTGGGCGTCCCCAACTGCCATCGGGTGTTTCATTCCCGCGTAGGTGGAACTGGCCAGTTCCCGGGCTGAAAGGTTGATCAGCTCTATTCTGTCCTTGGTGCCGAAGTATATTCTGACTGCGATTTCAGCGCCCATGATCAAAATGATGGTGGCGACTATGGCAATAAGTATCTTGTTCGCCAGCCGCTTTTTGAAGATGCCAACCATTCGAGCCTCCCGACTGTCGGATGTATCGGCTGCTGAAGCCTGTCCGAGAGCCTCGTTTTCCTGCAGCACAGCCCTTAGGGCTGCCACTCCAGGCAGGTCTGAAGCCTGCGCTGCGTATTCTCGGCCAAGCCGTTAGTGCGCGCCCCCACGAATCAGAGGTTTGTATCGAAAAGCTTTAACCCTCTCCGACGTGTGGCAGGCTTCGCAATCTTGCTCCGTTAAGCTCCCTTTGATGTGCTGCGGGGCCTGAGTCTCTATATGCAGTTCACCGGGACCGTGGCAAACTTCACATCCTGCGTTTTTCAGGTGCGGCGTGGCCTCCTCGCTGATGAATCCCCCCGGCTTGCCATAGCCGGTGGTATGGCAGAAATAACAGTCTCGAATTTCTTCTTCGGTCAGTTCTTTTCTGAGTCTGAGAATACTTTGAAAAGATGAGTTTTTCTTGGCGTAACTGGTGAAGGCCTTGTATTCTTTTTCGTGGCAGTCTTTGCATGCAGCGGAGCCGACATAGCGGACCGAGTTTTGGGCTAGCGCACCGGTTGGACAGAGCTGCCCACAGATGAGTGTAATTGCCACCAAGGCAAAAGAGAGCTTGTGGAAGAGCATGGCCTTATCCAGAACGTCGGTTTACATCACTGAAGCTCCTGATATGGCACCTCAAGACCTCGGCACACGGATCCATTCCAATAGAAAAAGCTGCTCCCACTTAATACGACTAAGGCCTGGTCAAATAGAGGGAGCCCGATGCCAGAAAGATTCGAGGAGCTTGTGCGAGAATTTGCTTTTCATGCAGCGCAGCCCCTTTAGAGCTGCCAGTCTAAGCAGGGCCAAAGCCCTGCGCCACATATTGTCGGACAGGCTCCTAGAAAAGCAGCGTTGATCTATAAATCAACTTTTACTTAAACTTTACAATTTCAATTGTAACAATATTGGCAATTGCGTAAAGAAGAAGACGACAGCTTCAAGCAAGATATCCCACTTCTGCAATTCCCACGGCTTTCTGATTTCACACTGCACTGCAGAAAATTAAGAAAAAAAAGTCATATGGATTGATGGTTACCGCCGCTCGATCTCGAATATGGGAGTGGAAATTTCAACCGGCATATCAGCCCATGGCCTCTCGCAAAATGAGGCACGGATCATGTACCGGCCGGGCGGCATATTTTCAGGCAGCTGGTAGCTGATCCCCATCATTTCACCGATGTCCGCAAAATGTGGGCAGCCGCCTTTGGCATCGATCGCAAATAACGGCTTAAATAAGCCCGCGATTCCCGATCTGCCGTCCATACCCACTCGGTCCAGCGCAAATTCCGGCAGCACCCCTATGGGAAATGCGGTCATCCTGATGAAACGGAGCGATATTTGCTCGCCCGGCCGATAGAGATCGAATTCCGTCACCAGGCCGATCAGTTTATTATGCTCTGAGATATCGGTACCCACTCCGGATGTTGTCTCATCCCAGGAGCGTGCAGGGCCGACGTCGACATGCACCAGGTCGCCATGGTAATAGCCGGCTCCACCAAAGCCGAGCTCCTTTACGTAATTCCAAATGTGCTCGGATGAAACTCCGGCCATTTGGATATCAGCTGCCATACCGTACTGATGCAGACTTGCCTTGGCCGCAAGTCGGCCTTTGTTGCGCAAACCCGTGTTATATTCGGGGCTTCTCCATCCGGAGGCTATCATTATCTGTGCTCCCGGCCTAAAATAATCCTGCAGATAATCCAGAAATTCTATAAGTCGCAACGAGATCCTGGAAAGAGGTATGTCATATTCGGCGCCAAATATGCGATTGATCTCCTCAAGCGCCTTCCCATCGTATGATCCGTCTTCTTGACGATATCTTCCGTCAAAAACCTTGCCGTTTTTGCCGTTCACAAGGTTAATGTTGCCATCACCGCTGTAAAAATAACGTCTGCCACTCATGATATCGGCGCAGCAAGGCGCATTGGCTGCCATAAAGCATAGAGTCGCAAGGGCAGCAGTGGTCCAGATCTGTAGTTTGCTCATGGCTTAGATTTTCCTTATGGTCATCGATCATCTGCAATCACCGCCAGGAGTCCTATACCAGCAAAAGGGGGCAGCAGGAAAGTCCAACGCCATTTAAGGGCGAGAGAAGCTCCCCTCCTTAATTGCTATGCACCCATGACTGCGATGGGTTATAAAAAAAGCGTAGTGATTGTATAACATCGTGACAACTGCTGAGTCAAAGTAATGAGGACTTCTTCTCCCACAGAACCATCACATCGACGAGTAGCGGCGGCTCAACGTCCAGCGGAGGATCACCATGGCTACAACGAGTTATTGGGCGGACAATTATGTCGAAAGAATGCGCAGTGTTGAAGATGCAATCGGGTTGATCAAGTCGGGTCAGAGGGTTTTCATCGGCTCATCCTGTGGGGAACCGCAATGTCTGGTGAGGGGGCTTTCGCAGGCGGCCGAACACTTTACGGATCTGGAAATTGTTCGGCTGCTCTCGCTGGAGAGCACCCCTTTGACCCTCATTGCAGAGAAAACCAAAAGCCAGAGTCTCAATATCAGATCCTTCTATCTTGGCTCGGTAAAATCCAAAGAATTAGCCAAGAACATGCGCTTCCTCACACCCATCAATCTGTCGTTAGTCCCGCGCCTGTTCAAGAGCAGAATGCTTCCCCTGCATGTGGCACTCATCCAGGTGAGTCCGCCGGATGACTTCGGCTGGATGAGCCTTGGTGTTTCTGTTGATGTCACTCTGGCTGCGGCATTTTCTGCCGACCTGGTTATAGCCCAAGTCAATTCAATGATGCCAAGAGTGCTTGGTCGGGGCTTTATTCACGTCAACGACGTGAACGTAATCGTCGAACATGACGAGGAGCTGCTCACTATCGGGGCGCTTCCTGAATCCGAGGTGGCCAACGTCATTGGCCGCCATATCGCCAACCTGATCGACAACGGCTCCACGATCCAAATCAGCCTCGGCACGACCCCCCAGGCGACCCTGCTGGCCCTTTCCGATAAGAGCGATCTCGGCGTCCATTCTCAATTTCTCACCAATGACATGATGCACCTCGTGTCTACGGGCGTGATTACCAACCGGAAAAAGGGCTTTAACGACGGCAAGCTGGTGGCAAGCATCGCTATCGGAACGAAAGAGCTCTATGAGTTCCTTGATTCGAATCCTTCCGTCGAATTTCATCCATCCGACTACGTCAATGACCCGCGGATCATTTCCCGGCACAACAAGATGGTATCGATGAATGTGGCGATGGCTATAGACCTTACCGGTCAAGTGGCGGCAGATGCCCTGCCCTTCAACTACTATTCGGGCGTAACCGGAATTTTGGATTTTACGAGAGGAACGGCGTTATCCGAAGGGGGCAAGTCCATACTGATGCTGACCTCGACCGCTGCGGGCGGTAAAAAGAGCCGCATTGTGCCGATGCTGCACGATACGGCCGTCGTAGTGCCAAGGGGTGATGTGCAATATGTGGTGACCGAATACGGAGCCGTAAACCTGTTTGGCAAAAGCTACCAGGAACGGGCCATGGCTTTGATCAGCATTGCTCATCCCGAATTTCGCGAGGAGCTTTTTCATGAAGCCAGAAACATGGGCCTGCTCGGCGCCGAGCGCACCCTGTCGGAATCCATGCATGGAATTTACCCGATTAAATTTGAGGAAATAGTAGAAATCGCGGGTCAAACGGTTAACCTCAGACCGACCAAGCCGGTCGACGAACGATTTCTACAGGAGCACTTTTACAACCTGGATAAGCAGGATGTCGTATCGAGGTTTTTCCGTCCGAAGACCAGCTTTCTGCGCGCCGATGTGGAGGGCATGTCGCGTACGGATTACATCAACAATTTAACCATTGTCGCAGTAGTGGGCGAAGTCGGCTTCGAAAGAGTCGTCGGGGTTGGCGAATATTATCTCGAGCAGGCTAACAATATGGCCGAGGTCGCCTTTTCCATCAGCAAAGATTGGCAGGGAAAAGGACTCGGTAGAATCCTGATCAAAAAGCTTTCGGAGGCAGCAAGGGAAAATGGAATTGCCGGTTTGTTTGCCTACACCTCACCTGAAAATCAGCGAATGATGAAATTGTTCATGACCTTGCCTTACAAAGTCAGAACCGTTTTGGAAGGCGACTTGCTGTTAAGCTGCAGGTTCGACGAACCGGAGTAAAAGATCATCGATCCCCTTGCTGAATACGACGAATCACGCGTGTAAAATCGATCGCAGGTGGACGAACCTATCGCCTGCCATCGATGGGACGGCAGCTTCGAGAGCAAATACCATCTTGCTTGTGGCGCACAATGCTAAGTACTGCTCCACAGAATGAAGTGTCTACTATCCCGGATCGTCATTCCCGCCGGCTTCCGGCGGGAATCCACTAGAAGCCTGGATGCCCGCCTTTGCGGGCATGACCGAAAATGGCCCGACACTTTATTTCGAGGACGTGTACCAAGGGATCAGCTTAGCTTAACCAGCGCTTGCGTTATTTTTGCTAAGTATCTGAATAACAAATTAAATATCCTAACATTGCACGCCATCCAAGCCCTACCGCCAACCCGCTACTATTGAATACTCTCCCATCTGCTCTTAACTTAAGTTTTAAATGCTTGTCTTCAAAAAGTACAAGCACATCTCGCTATTCATGAACAAACTGCTTTACGGCAAACAGCTTGCCGACCTTGGAACCTGGAAGGATAAAAGAGCACATGATTACCAGAAAGGACGTTCCTGAGGCTGGACACAAAACGGCAAACAGACAAAAAATCAGGTTGTCTCCCGGAATTCGTGCGGGTGAAAGAATCAAGAATTCTACCCTGGATCCTCTGGCTCTCTATTTGAGTGAAATCAAAGCATACTCTCTGCTCACTCGAAATGAAGAAAAGAGCCTCGCGATTCGTTATCAGGAAAAAGACGATCTGAAGGCAGCCTATGAGCTTGTCACCGCCAACCTGCGGTTGGTGGTAAAGATTGCAATGGACTACCAGCGCTACTGGATGCAGAACCTGATGGATCTTATACAGGAAGGAAACGTAGGCTTGATGCATGCGGTCAAGAAATTCGATCCCTACCGCGGCTACAAGTTTTCCTACTATGCTTCTTTTTGGATCAAAGCGTATATCATAAAGTTCATTATGGACAACTATAAGCTGGTGAAAATTGGCACCACTCAAGCCCAGAGGAAGCTTTTCTTCAATTTGCGCAAAGAAAAGCAGAAGCTCAAAATGCAGGGAATAGAAGCATCTCCGAGGTTGTTGAGCGACCGTTTGGAGGTAAGAGAAGCGGACATCATTGAAATGGACCAGAGGTTGTATGGCCAGGATATTTCTCTGGATACGCCCGTAGGCGATGATTCAAATGCCACCCACAAAGATTTCCTTCCCTCCCAAGCCATGCCCGCCGATGAACAATTAGCGGACAGAGAGGCGCGAGCGATTTTACACAAAGAACTGATGATTTTTCGCGATCGGTTGCACGGCAAAGAGGCGGCAATCTTCGATAACCGACTCCTTGCAGAAGACCGGATGACTTTGCAGGAGATCGGAAATCAGTTTGGCGTCAGCCGAGAACGGATTCGTCAAATTGAGAGCCGCCTCAAGGACAAGTTAAAGCTCCACCTGGAGGAAGAAACCGACAACATCGGAGTGCTGCAAGAAAGCATCATGGGGCTCTAGCCCCACTTATTCAGGAGTTGTGCCGGAGCGGCGGAGATCCTTCACACAGATTGAAGATATCCATGCCGCGCCGGCACTCTCTGGAGAAATGATCGGCTCCCAGGGCCTTACGGTGGCCCTTACGGCCGCTTTGCTTATTCCGGAAGGCGCGCTCCCATTCTACAATGCCAATCTCAATATCTTCTTTTCTGATATCTGCGCCGTCAGATACTAACCCACAAGCCGTCCAGCCTGCTACTCCGCAAGACCGTGGAATCCCGGATACCGCCGCCAACTCTGGTGCATTCAAATTGAGATGATTATTAAAGTAAGTGCGTTGTGCAAGTATTGAGACGTTACTATGGGCGGCTGTGGAGATGCGAGCTGAAACTCGAGCGGAGTTGCAAGTTGGAGTAGATCTTAATGATTTTTGGAGCAAATAAGTCACCTAGAGCTATCCCAGGTGCCGCAACCTGCGTGTTTTTTTTAGGATTGGCTCTGCTCCTGGCGGCATGTGAGCAAAAACCCACCCACACTCCGCCCCCGCCGCCGAAAGTGACCGTAGCGCAGCCGGTACGGCGGAACGTAACCGACTACCTGGAGTTTACCGGCAACACTCAGGCTGTCAACACCGTCCAGCTGAGGGCCCGAGTCGAGGGTTATCTGGAGAAGGTCTTTTTTCAAGACGGCGAGACGGTCAAAGAAGGGCAACCTCTTTTTCTTATTCAGCAAAATACCTACCAGGCCAGACTTCAGGAGGCGGAAGGGAATGTACTGACCCAAAAGCACAATCTGGAGCATGCGGAAATCGAGCTTGCGCGCGCCGCCAGATTATTTAAGCAGAATGCGGGCTCGGAAATGGACGTGCAAAACTGGCGTCATCAGCGTGATTTCGCCCGAGCGGCCTTACTGACTGCGCAAGCGCAACGCGACCTGGCCAGGCTCGACCTCGGCTATACTTCGGTTGCCGCCCCGTTTAGCGGTCGCATCGACCGACGGTTGGTGGATCCCGGAAACCTGGTCGGTACCGGCACCAACACTGTTCTGGCAGAAATCAGACAGATGGACCCCCTTTATGTCTATTTCACCGTAAGTGAAACCGATATGTCGCGTCTGATGGGCAATCTGAGCAGCATTTCGGAACCTGCCAAAAGCTCCAAACATCCCGTTTACATCGGTCTTGCCAACGATGAGGGATATCCGCACGAGGGATATCTCGACTTTGCCGCAACCAGTGTCAATCCAGCCACCGGCACCCTGCTGACACGAGGAGTGGTCCCGAATAGAGAGGCAACAATGCTGCCCGGGCAGTTTGCCCGTGTGAAGGTGCCGGTTGGCAAGGAACGATCAGCAGTGCTGGTGCCCCAGGTAGCAGTCGGATTCGACCAACTGGGATCGTTTGTACTTGCGGTTAATGAAAGGAACGTGGTCGAACGGATCGGCGTGCAAACCGGAGCGCGTCACGACGGTCTGTATGTCATCGAGGAAGGCCTTAAGGGCGATGAGCGGGTCGTTGTCAAAGGTCTGGTGCATGCCGCCCCGGGCCGCCAGGTGACCGCAGTGGAGGAAGGAACTGAGAGCAAGCAGCATGGAGCCGGGAGCGTCAAGCAGGAGGCGGGGAGCGAGGTGCAACAATGATCGCGCGTTTTTTCGTCGAGCGACCGATTCTGGCCAATGTCATCGCCCTGGTTGTCATTATCGTCGGCCTCGTATTTTTGTATCGTCTGCCGGTTTCGCAATATCCGGATATCGTACCGCCCACCATCCAGGTGAGCA
>JAVEVM010000857.1:0-2612 GCA_034005055.1 Desulforhabdus sp.
ACTTTGGCAGGATTGCCGCAGCCAACGCCCAGAGTGATGTATACGCCATGGGAGGACACCCCATCACGGCCATGAACATCGTCTGCTTCCCTATCGGAAAGCTTGACAAAGCCATCCTCAAGGAGATCCTGCGGGGCGGCCTGGAAAAAATTCATGAAGCGGGGGCGGTGCTCGCCGGCGGGCACAGCGTGGACGATCTGGAGCTCAAATACGGGCTTTCGGTCACCGGATTGGTGCATCCGGACCGCGTATGGACCAACTCGGGGGCAAGGCCCGGGGACGTATTGATTTTGACCAAGCCGCTCGGTACCGGGATTCTAGCGACCGCCATCAAGGCCGGCATGGCTTCCGCCGAGGCCGAATCGGCGGCCATCGAGTTAATGGCGACTCTCAACAAAACTGCGGCGGAGGTCTTATCGTCTTTTCCCGTTCACGGCTGCACCGATATCACCGGTTTCGGTCTACTGGGTCATGCGCTGGAAATGGCACGGGCAAGCAAGGCGACTTTGACCATTGAAGCGCAAAAAGTTCCCGTCATGGCCGAGGTACTCGATCATGCCGGCATCGGCATGGTGCCTGCAGGCAGCTATGCCAACCGAAACTTCTGTGCGTCAAGTGTGCGGGAAGTCGGCCATATCGATCCTCTGTTGCTCGATGTGATCGCCGACGCCCAGACTTCCGGCGGACTGCTTGTCGCCTTGCCGGCCGATGCCGCCTCTAACGCTCTTGAAGAACTGCATGCGGCAGGCGTACCTGAATCAGCAATCATCGGCTTTGTAGCCGGGCAGAGCAAAGGGATCGTCGAACTGCGCTAAGAAATGAGAATCCGGCATCTAACCGATGCATCGGGCAAACGAACTGTAGAGGACCCATGAAGAGCGGACGAAAAGTTGCGGCAATTGTTCTGGCAGCCGGCTGTTCTTCCCGGATGGGAGCATTAAAGCCCCTGCTCTGCATTGGAGGGCTTCACCTGGTCGAATTGACGGTAAGCCTGTTCTTTAAAGCCGGAGTTGAAGATTCGGGTCGTGGTTGGTCACCGGGCGGAAGAGATCATTCCGGTAGTGGATCGGCTGGGGGTCGAGCATATACGCAATCCCTTCCATGCTGAAGGCATGTCCTCCACCGATAGTCCCGATGATTGAGCCGTCTCTACGAACGACCATTCTCGTGCTCACAGCACGTGGCGCCGAGCCCGACCGGCTGACAATCACAGCCGTTACAAGGCTCTCACCCTCAGCCAGCAGGTTACAGATGCCTTTGAATGTCTTTACGCAGAAACCAGTCATTTCAGTGCTCCGGAAAACAATCTAAGGCAATTCCCAAAGCTTAAATTTAGCACTGTTCAGGATTTCGACTTCCAGCGTTTGACCGTCTTTTCGATTTCAACCGCCAGGAAGACTATTGTCGACAAAGCTATGGTGATGATGAGCTCTCTGGCACTGAGCGGTTCGGTTTTGAAGATGGGATTGAGAAACGGCACATACACGGTGGCCATCTGCAGGCCGAAAGTGAGCAGGACGGCGCCAAGGAGCGGCTTGTTGGAGAGCGCTCCCAGTTTGAAGAAGGACTCCTTTTCCGATCGAATGGCGAGCACATGCCCCATCTGGCTCAGGCAGAGCACCGTAAAAACCATAGTCTGCCAGTGGGATTGGCTGCTGTTGATAAACCATGCCTGGGTAATGATGGAAACCGCCCCCATCAGGAGGCCGACCCAAATAATATGGGCGCCGAGGCCGTGGGCGAAGATGCTTTCCTGGGGGTGGCGGGGGGGCCGCTGCATGACATTTTTCTCACCAGGCTCGGCAGCCAGGGCCAGCCCGGGGACTCCGTCGGTAACCAGGTTGATCCAAAGGATGTGAATCGGCAGAAGAGGAATCGGCAGACCGAGGAAGGGCGCCAGAAAAATGGTCCAGATCTCGCCGGAATTGCTGGTCATGGTGTATTTGATGAACTTGCGGATATTATCAAAAATGCGCCGTCCTTCTCGAACAGTGTTAACGATGGTGGCGAAGTTGTCGTCCAGCAGGATCATGTGGGCGGCTTCCTTGGATACATCGGTACCGGTGATGCCCATGGCCACCCCGATATCCGCCTGTTTCAGCGCCGGCGCATCGTTGACCCCATCCCCGGTCATAGCCACGAATTGCCCCTTGTCCTGCAACGCCTTGACTATCTTCAACTTCTGCTCCGGAGCGACGCGAGCGTAGACCCGAATGTTCTCCACCCGGCCTGCAAATTCCTCCATGGTAAGCTGTTCAAGCTCCCGGCCGGTCACCACAGCTTTCCCGTCTCCGTCGAGAATCCCGATCCGTTCGGCAATCACTCGCGCCGTCAGCGGGTGGTCGCCGGTAATCATGACCGGCCGGATACCGGCTGATCGGCACATGGCTACGGCCTCTCGAGCCTCTTGCCGGGGCGGGTCCATCATCCCTATAATTCCGATCATGGTTAGCCCTGTCTCCACTCCTGCCGAGGTCAACGGATTCGGAATTTCGTCCCAGATCCGCATGCCGAAGCCCAGGCCCCGCAGACCCTGACCGGCAATCCGGTCGGCAATTTCAAGGATTTTGTCTCGATCGAGCTCTTCAGGTCCCCGGGAAGCATATGCCTTT
>JAVEVM010000858.1:0-2608 GCA_034005055.1 Desulforhabdus sp.
GGCTTCTGAGTTCCTTGATGATTTAAATGGGTAGGCAGTTAATGAATAGAAGAAAAGACACTAAACTTGAAGCTGAATCGGCTATATTTTTAGTCCTGGCCGACATGTCCCACAAGAAGACCACCGCATTTATGGGATCTGATTAATGATTTTTAGAAAAAAGTAAATATGAACCTGCTCGATAGAACCTCAAATTTCAGATTGCATAACTTGTATAGTACGGCACACGAATCGCTGCCGTAGGCCTATCCGATTAGAACACAAGTTTTGGGGGGGTTGCAGCCAATGACCACTTATCCTACACAACAGGATCTTTTCCCAGAGGAAATTTCGCTCCCCCATCTGTGGTTGGAAAAGAAGTTTTCGAATGTTGGGAGTATAATTTGCAAGGTCAGAGAGGGCACTCAGTTCACATATTCCATAAGCAAAGCCATCCCAAGGCGGCGGAACAATCCCGCCAAAGAATATGAGTCACAAGGCGGAGTTCGCCTTCTGATCACCAGCACGCCGAACGACAAAAAGCTTAGTGGTTACAATGGTATCTTGCTACGGACCAATGCCGAAGAGTGTTGGCTCCATCATGATGATAAAGACTTCTTTGAGACAGAGCTTTTCGGCGACGCCGCATCAAAGGTCAGAGACGAGATCCGCGACAGCTGGGTGAATCAGTTCAAGTTCAAGGATGCCGCCTCAAGCCCAGATCAGAAAGGTCTTCGCCTTCCGCAACTTGGCGCTCTCTACGCGACGCTCGCTCACTGGTCGTTGCATGCAGAGCCGGCCACTATAGTGATGCCTACTGGCACAGGCAAAACAGAGACCATGCTCTCGCTAATGATGACTGCTCAGCCCAAGTGCGCGCTCGTAGTTGTGCCATCAAAAGCCCTCCGGGCTCAGATCGCCAATAAGTTCGTCACATTGGGCATCCTTAAGAAACATGAAATTGTCACAGATAATGCCCGGAATCCGGTCGTGGGTGTCCTCGAACACGAGTTGCGCGGTCACGGAGACCTTGAGATCTTCGACAGATGCAATGTTGTCGTGGCTGTAGTGAACTCTGTCGCTGGCGGAAACTCAGTCCCCTTTATAGAAGACATTGCGGAACGATGCAGCCACCTCTTTTTTGATGAGGCGCATCATGTCCCAGCTGCATCGTGGGCTCGATTGAAAGAAGCATTCAAGCGGCGGAAGGTTCTTCAGTTCACTGCGACACCATTCCGTGAAGACCGTTCACCAATTGGTGGAAAAGTGATCTACAACTATCCCCTTTGTGTGGCTCAGAAAGAAGGTTATTTTAAGCCGATCAGTTTCAAAGGAATTTTTGAAATTGATCAAAAACAAGCTGATCTCAAAATTGCTCAAAAAGCAGTCGAACAGTTGCGCAAAGATTTGGAGCAGGGTTACAATCATCGTCTCCTGGCTCGATGCAAATCTATTGATCGGGCTACAGAAGTGTTAAAGATTTATAAGGACAAAGCGGCGGATTTAAATCCAACGATTGTCCATAGCAAAGCCACAGATTCCGCTTCTCGCATCGAAGCTTTACGTGTTGGAAATTACAAGATTGTTGTGACAGTTGACATGCTCAAAGAGGGCTTTGACATGCCCGAACTCAAGGTCGCGGCCATCCACGATAATTTCAAGAGCCTATCCGTCACGTTGCAGTTTGCTGGGAGGTTCCCACGGGTGGGTGACGAATCGGTCGGCACTCCGACGGTGGTGGCGAACACCGGCCTTGACGAGATCAAGTCATCGTTGCAGGGGCTCTATGACGAAGACCCAGACTGGAATCAGCTGCTCAGCGACTTAAGTTTTGAAAAGGTTGCCGAGCACGAACGGTTTGAGGAATTTTTACATTCGTCGCAGGATCTTTCCGATGGCGAGATTTCAGAAGGTAGCATCGCGGCAAGATTGAACAAGAACACGTTGGTTTATAAGTTCAATACGGTAGCTTACCGGAATGCGAAGACGTTTAACCAATTCGGTATCCAAGATGGCCTTGAGAATAAGCATAGGTTCGTCCGCGCATGGGAGAATCGAAACAAAAACGTCGTCTTTTTTGTGACTCGGTTCGTAGATAGTCCTGATTGGACAAAGAATAGGAATATAAAAGATTCCGTTCTCAATTTATTCGTCGTTTACCACGACATGGAGCGGGAATTCCTTTTTATCGGCTCATCTTTCAAGAGTGCAACCGGGCATCAGAAGCTTGCTCAGGCAGTAAGCGGAGAGGTAATTCGCCGATTTCAGGATGAGGAACCTTACCGGGTTTTCAATGGAATCGATCATCTTGTTCTGCATCAGGTAGGCCTCCTTAGCGGTGGTGGAGCGCGAAATGTGCGCTATTCGATGTTCAGTGGTGCTGATGTGAAGGACGCAATTGCAAGGATACTCAGTAATCAGTCGCAGAAGTCAAATATCTACGGTGTTGGCTTCCGAAACGGCCGGCCAGTTGATTTAGGCTGTTCGCGCAAAGGTAAGATCTGGTGCCACGAAAGAGGAAGCCTGAATCAATGGACCGAATGGTGTGATAACATCGGAACGCTTCTTTCGAATACTAATTTCAACACCTCCTCTCTCATCAATGACGTCCTGATTCCTGAGCCGATAG
>JAVEVM010000859.1:0-2596 GCA_034005055.1 Desulforhabdus sp.
CCCTTATATCCTTATCCTCCATAACTCCTAGCACAAGATGGAGCCGTTTGTAAGAAAAAGTTCGCTTCAAGGCGTCTCTTAGGGATTCGGCACCTGGAGGATTATGCGCCCCATCCAAAACAATCATCGGGTCTTCCTGCAAAACTTCAAGTCTGGCAGGCCAGAAAACGCGCATCAGTCCTTGTTGAATAGCTTTAGGGTTCAACAAAATTTGCTTCTCTTTCTCCAGCACTTCAAGCACGGCCAGCGCCACGGCCGCATTACTGATCTGGTGCGCTCCCCGCAAGTTGACACGGAGATGAGGCAGCTCCAGGCGCAACCCTCGATATTGAAAAGAGCCGTTCGCGGTGCGACGAACTTTGAAATGTTCTTTAAAGAGATAAAGCGGTGCATCATGTTGAAAACAGGTCGCCTTGAGTATGCCCTTGACCAATGGCTGCAGGGCTCCGCTGACGACAGGCAGCCCATCTTTAATGATGCCCGCCTTTTCCCTTGCAATTGCAGCCAGAGTTTTCCCGAGATATTCCTGGTGGTCCATGGAGACGTTAGTGATCGCACAGACAACCGGCCGGACTACATTGGTGGCGTCAAGTCGTCCCCCCATTCCTACTTCGATGATGGCCCAATCCACCTGTTCTTCAGCAAAATACAAGAACCCCATCGCGGTGACCACCTCGAAAAAGGTAGGCGGCTCACGACCGTCCAGACATTGTCTGATCCGATTGAATATATCCAGAATACGATCCGCCGGCACTTCTTGATCGTTTATGCGAAAGCGCTCCGTAAAACGCACGAGGTGGGGAGATGTGTAAAGGCCGACACGATATCCATGCTCCGCCAATGTACTGGAGAGCATTGCCGCTGTCGACCCTTTGCCGTTAGTGCCTGCAATGTGGATGCAGCGCAGCTGCTGTTGGGGATCGCCGATACGTTTCAGGATATTGGCCGTGCTGTTCAACCCGAACTTAATGCCGTGTTTCTGCAATCCGTAAAGATACTCTAGGGATTCTTGATAGTTGAACAATTGCTTGGACTCCAGGCGTACTTGAAAATTACTTGATGCTGCTGTCCCGCATGCATTTCTCCTTCAGAATAATTTCCCCGAAGGCATACTATCCCTTTCATTGGAACAACTGTGACTGATAAGCCGCAACAGCCAGATGGGTTCCGGGAAGTCGAGTCCCCTTTATTACCACACTTTTGCTTGAGGCAAAATGCCGAATATTCAATTCACGCGATGCGGCTGGGCGAGGAGCTATGTCAGCTATATCAAAAGTGCTGGTCACGCAAGCTATGGACCAGAAAGATGCCCTTCATTCAGGATTGGATGACTGATTGCGCAGATCCTCTATGGGAGGCAAAGGCACGGGTGATGCGAACGATCTTTTTTCTTTGAGGCGAATGGTCACGGGGAGCCCCAATTCCTGACCCAGTTCGATACTCAAATTTTGAACCAATTTTTCCATTTCCTTTATCTCATCTGAAAATAATTTATCTTCAACCGCCAGCCATACTTCAATGAAGTCGCGAAAATCCTGACGCCTTATGAGAATTCGATACGATTCAGGAGCACCTCCCAATGCTCGTTCCAGAAAAAGCGATATTTGTCTATGGTGCACTTTGACACCACGCACAACCACCAGCTCATCGGTACGTTGTGGCGACCATACAATTCGTCTCAAAGTTCGCCCGCAAGGACAAGCGCCGGCGACAAGACGCACTCGATCGCCGGTGCGAAACCGGATCAGAGGGAAGGCTCGAGTCGTCAGCGTAGTCAGAATAAGCTCCCCTTCCTCTTCCGCCGAAAGAGCACCTCCAGAAACAGGATCGACCACCTCCGGAAAGAAGTGATCCTCATTGACATGCAGTCCCTGCCTCTGCTCACATTCAAATGCAACCGCAGGTCCCGGCATTTCACTCAACCCATACTGCACCCATGTATTTACATGCAGCTGTTCCTCCAGTTCATTTTGGAGGATGGGGTCAAGCGCCTCTCCAACCAGTATCAATGTCCGTAAAGTCAGAGCATTTGGGTTGAGATTGTTGTGAAAGAGCAAGTTCATCAACTGCAGGGCAGCAGAAGGACTAGTTACGAGAACCGAGGTCTTGTAATCACGCAAGACCATCAGGTGCTTCTCGGGAGGTAGCACCGACAATGGAATCACACTTGCTTCGATGGCCTCCGCACCATCTTTGTAATCCCTCCCCCAATTGGTCAGGCCAGGATCGAGAACGATCTGCAAAATATCCAGGCCGCTTACGCCTGCGGCGGTAAACGCACGGGCAACCACCTCACGCCAAACCTGCAGATCGTTTTTAGTGTAGCCGCTCACCATGGGTCGCAAAGTGGTTCCGGGAGCAGTGTGAATGCGCACAACATCACGAAGCGGCACAGCGAACAAGCCATAGGGATAGTTCACACTCAAAAACTTTCTTTCGGTAAACGGAATCCGGTGAAGGTCGCTCAATTTCTCAATCTGAGCCGGATCGATCTCCTTGGATTCAAACTGGTTGCGGTAGAATGGAACATTTTAGAAAGCCCGGTTGAGAGTGCTCTGCACCCTTTCCAGTTGCTGTTGTGCACGCTCCTCCAAGT
>JAVEVM010000860.1:0-2587 GCA_034005055.1 Desulforhabdus sp.
GGTTTGTTTGGTGTGGGGACGGATTGGAGGTGCAGATTCAGCCGCCAGTTTTTCTTTAGCCTCTTCTGAAACGTAAGGACAACTGTCCAATTCCGCCTTGCCCGATGCCAGGTTCATGGCGAATGCAAGGCAGGTCGGGACACCGCATTCCCCGCAGTTGGTTTTGGGGAGCAATTTAAAAATCTGAATACCTGTCAAGCCCATCTGTTTTTCTCCTCATCGCATTTCGCATTCCACTCGACACTTAAAGGTCAGTAAAAGGGGGGAACTATGTCCCCCCCACAAGCTTATCCAAGAATTGATTCCATGGTGATCGCCGGATGACCGACTTGCTCGAGGAATGCGTAGATCTCATCCTCGGTAACACCATTTTCTTCGGTCGCGATCATGTCGATAAAGTTCGGAATACCGATTTCCTCACCGCGTTTAAGCAATCTTTCACGGATTTCTTCCTTGAGGATCTTCGGCATCCAAACCACGCGTTTGAGTCCTCCGTCACCCGCAATGAATTTGCGCTGCGTGATGTTGTACTTGCTATGCCCGACAAAGCCGGGTGTAACATTACCACCGCCGATGGTTCCCGCCAGGGTGGTAAACTTCATGCCGCTCGGGGTCATGCCGGTGTAGTCGCGGTTGACCGTCATGATGCCGTTGCACATCGGCAGCACCGCTGCAATGCATTCACAGCATCCGCAGGTGGTCATAGGATCGTACACGATACTGTAAAAGTTGTAGCTGGAGATCGACTGTCGGGAAGCTTTATACACAAAATCGTTGCAGCCTTTCCAGTTGCCGAGCACCGGATCCAAAGTTTCGCCCTTTTGGATCGGCTGGTTGGGGCCGGTTGGATTGATTTCGAATGAAGCCTTGCAGTCGAGCCAGTTGTAGGCGCCACATAAACCGGTCCTCTCCGGGCTGATCACACAAACGTGGGTCGGAGCAAAGGACTGGCACAGAGTACAGGAATAATAGGTTTCCGTGGTCTCGTCAGTCATGCCTTCGATGCGCTCATCACGAGTCCTGTAGGCTGCCTGGGCCTTGGGAAGAATTTCTTTGACTTTGGCTTCGTCCGTGTAAATCTTCACCTGGCATTTGTCAAAGATCGCACCGAAATCCTGATGGTACTTGGCGTGCAGGATCTTTCCAATATGCTCCATGGTGAAGCCCTTTTCAACGGCCGGCTTGCCGATACGGTACCAGGCAATGTCGCGCTGACCTATGTGCATGACGCCCTGGGCATAGTTGACTAAATGGTGAATCTGCCGCTCGAGAATCGGTTCGTAGTCTTCCTGCATCTTGCGTCCGGCCACTTCCACCACTACTGCCAAAGGCAGCCTGCTGCCAGCCTGTACGTCTTTGATGTCAGGGCCGATCACTTCCACTTTGCCATCTTCGACGGCATTCATATCGGCAATCTGTACCAGCTCGCAGCAAGGGGTCTTACCGCCGCCGCACTCCAGGTAGACATCGTCTTTGCGCACGCGCTCGCCCTCGAATGCCGGGCCGTAGGAGACGGGCACAGGAATTTCCGTGATGGTGACCTTGAGGCCGCGCACTTCGATGGATTTTGCCGTCATCTGATCGTAAGGAATACTCGAGACGACATGCTCGTAGGTACAAACACCGGTAGGCAGGATTTCCGGAATATCGGTGTCCGCGATCGTTGGGAAGCCCCAGTTGACGGCACCGGCGGCATTTGCAGCCCACTCGGCGTTGACTTCGCCAAACGCATTAACGAATGCGAAGATTCGATCTTTATTGTATTTCAGCATGGCTTTGTAGTCGCCCGGCTGGATGCCGCCGAAGGCCATACCGGCGCGGTTGGCAAATCCCAGGGCGAATACGGCTGCAGATATATCCGGACCGAAAGGAATCAGACGCGTGCCCCAGCCCACCTGAACCCCGGCTTCGATCAACTGCTCGGTAAAGGTGGTTCCAGCCTGATTGGCGGCCATGAAGACGTACAGGTTCTTCTTCTGGTAATCTTCGGCTATCATCTTGGCGATTTCTGGATTAGGGGCTGCACCCACGATGGCGGCAAACCCGGGAGCACTGCCGTCAACGAATTCGACGCCCCTTTTTCTCATGATGACATCGTCTGCTGCCCCAAGCCAGATCTTACCATTTTCAACATCGCAATCTTCGCCAGGCAGATAAAAATCGGGGTCTTCCACGTAGCGAATGGCTTCAAAAACTTCTTCTGCAAGAATCGCCGCCATACCAGCATCCAGCAAATGGCCAAGATAAGGAACATGGATCGGTCCCTTGATATGAGGCGGCAATAGCTTCTTGCACCTGTCAAGAACCGGCTCGGCGTCCGACAATTTTTCTACTTTAATGCCTAAAATAGAATAAATTACCGGCAGAAAATAGGCAGTGTTCGGAAAAGCAAGCGGCTGATCCGGACCATACTTTTCCATAGCTTGCTTGAACTTGCCTTCTACATTCGAAATAATGTTATAGGCGCCTTGAATTGCAGCAAAAGCGACCAATCTAGACATAACAAACTCCTTTTCTTAAGGTGATTTCCTGTACAAATCACAACCGAAAGGGGATCGGCTTCAAACCGACATTTACATTGGTTATG
>JAVEVM010000861.1:0-2587 GCA_034005055.1 Desulforhabdus sp.
TGCAAATGTCGAAAAGGACACTTGCAGGATTCACATACAGGGGACTTGCACCCCATAAGTTCACGCCCATGCCGGGCGTACACGAAGGGCTCCAGCCGACGCCGAAGTCTGTCGGCGATTCGACATATACTGGCTATAGGTAAAGCTCTAGGGTATTTTCACGGCGCGGCTAAGCCCCGGTGTTGTGCTCAGGTGTATCCCGATTCTGCAATCTAGGTTGTAGAAGCGTATGAAGCGCTTTCCAGATGTTTTCGCAACCGTAATAGCGGGATTATCCGACTTGACATCTATAACGCTTCGCGTTATGCGTAATGCGTTATGATCAGGTCATTCAAGTGCAAAGAGACAGAAAAAGTATTTCGGCGCGCTTTTTCGAGGAAACTACCCCACGACATTCAACAGGTCGCCTTCCGGAAGCTGCGCATGTTGAATCGCGCCATGACACTTAAGGACTTGAGTGTCCCGCCTGCCAATCGCCTTGAGATGCTTAGAGGTGAACGCTCGGGGCGGCACAGCATCCGCATCAATGACCAGTGGCGGATCTGTTTTAGATGGCAGGATGGCGACGTATTTGAGGTTGAGATAGTGGATTACCACTAGAAGAGGCTTTTAAATCATGAGAGAAGATAAAATCAAACCCGTCCATCCTGGCGAAATCTTGTTTGAAGAGTTTCTCAAGCCTATGGGAATCAGTCAGAACAAACTAGCCCTTGATATACGTGTCCCCCCTCGTCGCATTAATGAAATCGTTCATGGGAAACGCAGAATCAGTGCCGACACTGCACTTCGCCTTGCACGCTATTTTGGCATGTCTCCTCAATTCTGGCTGGGCCTCCAGATGGACTATGATCTTGATATCGAGGAGGACAGGCTTGGTGAAAGCCTCCAACGCGATGTACGAGAGCACGCTGCCTCAGGTTGATACAGAGAACCGTCCAGACACACCCCCCGAGAGCCCATCCGGCAAAATGCAGCGTCCCGCCAATCAGCAGGGTTCGGCAGGCAGGTTGGGCTGCCCATAGTCATCCAGTGTAGGGGGGACGCCCTTTACATCTTTAGATTTTAGCTGGTCGATGCTCTAAGGGCGAGCCCTAGGGGGCCCCTCCAAATTCTTAGATTTTGGGAGCTTGGCATCAATGAAAGGGTCACCCATAAAAAGGCTCCGGGGCTGCTCTTGACTCATTATGATCTGTCGAACCTGGTCACCCCGGATGCAAGGGTTCGGTCCGACTGCAACCGAGCCTTGAACCTCTTTATTAGACGGCCTATCCCTCACGAGGGACAGAGCTTGGGCTGAGCTTGAAGCAGGGAGGTGGCGTTCGGCCCATCTTGAGTGGGAACGGCGGAGCTTGAAGCACAATTGGATCCTCCCATTCTATACGGATTGGGCGCTCCGAGCTCTGCCGATCAGCTCGATTGCCTCGGCGGGAGGATGTTTTTCGACCCGACGGTACTCACGGCCGTCCCTGGTCCGGATCATCATTCCATAGTCACAAAGCCACCTGCGCAACAGGGCATGATCACCGAACAGATGGTAGTCATTCAGAAGCCCGTTGATCTCTTTTTCGGTCAAAACCCGCCGCGCAGGCAGCTTCGACCAGATGACCCATAGGCAAAGCTCCTGCTGACTGCGCTTTGCGGGCCAGCGCGTGAGCCGCCCCGCATCATCGAAAATCCGCATCAGCCTCTTTATGCGGACGAAATCGACCGGCTCCGGCTCCGGCGCGGGGTGATGGTCTTCCAGTTGGGCCCGGGCGGCAAGTTGGGCGCGATAGTGCTGAAAATTGCGATAACCGATAGCCCGCGCCAGCATGTTCAAAAGCTCGAGGTGGCTTGGCTCTGATTCACGATTGAGGAGCTGGCCCTTGAGCGATCGTACCAGGGCGGAAATGTCATCCGAATGGAAGGGCAAGGGTGTTTTGGACATCGTTTATCCTCGCGATGTGTGCCGATCCGGGTGGGATAGTGTCGGTGGTCGCCGTCTTCCGACTCGGCACGGGATAAGGTGTCCGGTCGAATGGTGTATCGAGGCAGGTTTAGCACCCCTCTCGGGGCGGCGACGCCTGGGTGAACTGCCGACCGAGAGGAAATATATTGCATGTTCCGGAAGGCAGTCAACTGGATTTGTAAGAATCGGTGCAATGCCGACTTCCTTCCCGCGTCTTCGTGTCACTCCTTACCGCTCGATCGCCGCCATTCGGAAAGATACCTGAAGGCATCGAATGCGGCTTCGCCGGGCTTCTCGGCATAGGTGTAGAGCTCCACGGTCACGAAGTCGTCGTAGCCGATTTCATCGATGGCTTTGAGCACGGCGGGCAGGTCGATGGCTCCCTGGCCCAGCATGAGATGGTAGTGCTCGCGGGTTGAAGCGATATCCTCCAAATGAAAGTGATGGGTGTAATCTTTCAGCTCCTTGATCAACGCTACGGGATCCTCACCCACACAGTAAAAATGGCCCACATCGAAATTGAGGCCAAATGCGTTTGCGTCCAGATGCTGAAACAATTCCAAAAACTGAGCGCTGCTCTCGATCAGCAGGCCGGGTTCGGGCTCGATGAGCACCCGAACGCCTTTATCGAGCGCCCGC
>JAVEVM010000862.1:0-2586 GCA_034005055.1 Desulforhabdus sp.
TGTCTTCGCATCATCGTTACTATGCGCGCAAAGCACTTAAGAATATTTCCGTTGATGTAAGTGAAACACCGATTCTTTTTTTAGATGAATGGACTAACCTGTATGCTGATTTGACCAAGAGGTTCGATGTACGGGGAATTAGGGCTTTCTCGAAAGCTGCATTCGCCAGACAGTTGGAAATTCCTGGTGCAGTGATGTTTCGAGCTCTATATGAGGGAACTGCTGTGGCAGCTCATGTAGCGTATATACAAGACAAGGTGTGCTATGGACATTTAGCAGGGGTCAATACTCTAGGCCAGAAGCTGATGGCGTCTTATGCATTATACTGGAGTGAAATCGAATACTTCGCGGACAAAGCAGAATGGCTTGACTGGGGCGCAGGCGTAGGAATCCAACAGAACGACAACGATGGTGTCGCTCAATTCAAACGCGGATGGTCCACAGGAACTCGTGTAAGTTATTTTTGCGGTAAGATATTTGATCATGAAAAATACGACCAGATTGTGAACGCATATGACACCATTGCAACCGAGTATTTCCCAGCTTACAGAACAGGTGAATTTAGTTAAGATAATAACATCAAAGATCATCAAATTTGTGTTGAACCCCACAAGATTATTTTTCAATTGAGGAAATTCCGTTCTATCGACCCATTCTTTTAATTCTTACGGATATCTATCAGACGAAGACATTCTGCGATCGACTCAATCAGTTCACGCTGGAATAAACCGCTTACATTGAAGTAGACCTCCAGCTTGAACCGTAAGAAGTGGATCTATCTGGAACAGGAAAAGCTATCTCTTTGTACTGCTTCAACGATGAAGGAGAGGTGGGTTACGATAAAACCATTTGAGCAACCTATTTATGTGACCAGACCTTTCTTGCCTCCTCTAGAAGAGTTTACCTACGGACTTAGAGAGATGTGGGAGAGTCGCTGGCTGACAAATAACGGCCCAATCTTGCAGCGCTTTACTCAAGAGCTGTGCAGCTTCTTCCAGACCGACAACCTTTGTTTGTTCAACAATGGCACTTTGGCTCTTCAGATCGCCTTGCAGGGGTTGGGCATCTCAGGGGAAGTCATTACCACTCCCTTTACCTTCGTAGCGACCACCCACGCCTTGTTTTGGACTAAGATCCGACCAGTCTTTGTGGATATAGAGCCCGACTATTACACCTTAGATCCGGAACAAGTCGAGGCAGCAATCACTCCCTGGACAACTGCCATTTTGGCTGTTCACGTCTATGGCCATCCATGCCAGCTCGATGCCTTGGCCGATATCGCTCGGCGGCACAATTTGCTACTTATTTATGATGCAGCTCACGCCTTTGGCGTAGAAGTGGGCGCCAAATCCATCGCTCACTTTGGCGATCTGAGCATGTTCAGCTTCCATTCCACCAAGCTGTTCCACTCCATCGAGGGAGGGATGCTAATTTTCCGGGAATCCGGCCAGAAAGGCGTGTTCGATTATTTGAAGAACTTCGGTTTTAAGAACGAAGTCGAAGTCGTCATGCCTGGCACCAATGCTAAAATGAATGAAATGCAGGCACTGATGGGTCTGCACGTCCTGCAATACCTCGACGAAATAATTCAGAAGCGTGCAAGGATTGCCGGCCTATATCGAGACAGACTCAAAAACATCCCTGGCATACGCTTAGTGCCCTCTCTTCCTTCCGACATAAAGTACAACAATGCCTACATGCCTATCGAAGTCGATGAGGAAGAATTCGGGATGAGCCGCGATGCACTATATGAAAGGCTTAAGGAATGGAATGTGTACACTAGACGATATTTTTACCCGTTAATCTGCGATTACCCGTGTTATCGTAACCTGTCGGTGAATGGATCATTGCCTGTTGCGCGTCGCGTGGCTGACCGAATATTAACGTTGCCCATCTACGATAGCCTGGAACTATCTGATGTAAAGCTCATCTGTGGAATCATTGAACAACTTCATCATACTGCAACAGGTAAGTCGATCTGGAGGCCATTTGACAGCCTAGCAGGATCACGCGCGTGGGCATAGGATTCATTTATGCCGGATTTTTAGACTCGTGCAAACATGGGAGACCCTCCTTTTTGAGATCATCACAAATTGCAATCCTCCGAACTCTCATTTAAAATCAGCAGAGTCGTGCGGTATAGAGGTCAAATTGCTATGAAAGCAATCGGCGGCTATTTCGAGTTGGAGCTTAACCCAGGTCCAGAGTATCATCTCGGTGCTGTGAGGCTCAATTCAGGCCGCAATGCCTTCGAGTATATTCTACGGGCTAAAAGAGTTGAAAAGGTTTTCCTGCCTTATTACACCTGTGAAGTTATGTTTCAGCCAGTCGCAAGAGCCGGTGTAGCTTGTGAACTCTATGGAATAGGTGAAAATTTCGAGCCGATGTTCGATTTTGGCTCAATGAGACCATCGGATTACTTGGTTTATACAAACTACTTCGGTCTCCACGAGCATGTTGCCAAGGAGATATCAAAAGTCTGTCAGAACTTGATAGTTGATAATTCGCAAGCTTTCTTTACAAGGCCTTTGAAGGGGGTCGATACTTTCTATTCTCCTCGTAAGTTCTTCGGACTTCCAGATGGTG
>JAVEVM010000020.1:0-11659 GCA_034005055.1 Desulforhabdus sp.
AATTAGAATATGCCTAATAGCGTAATCCGATTATGGATTCAACTGCAGAAAAAAGGATTTCGACCATTTGGCCGCTTGGCTTCCTTTCTCATATGGTTGATAATGGTAGTGCTTATGATTGTTCGTTTTTAAGTAAGTGAACAAAATAATGATTCTTGAAAAATCAGACAAGCAAAAATTCATCTATCGGCAAGCTGATTCCACTTCATCTTCAGGCATCGCTCGCACTGTTCACATGAGAGGTTCTTCAATTGAGCGCCATCGCAAGGCACAAACGTTCTTTCAGCAAACCGGGTCATTCTGATAAGGCAAATGACAGCGGCAACAAGGCTGATGCAAAATTTTGCTTTAAAATACACCGCAGGCTTGCACCGATACTGGAACGAATAGGCACCCCGGAGCCAACTCCCTTTATACCCGATCCGTTCCAACTGGAAGCGCTTGATGTGTTGCGCGACTCGGATGTTCTGGTAACCGCCCCAACCGGCGCAGGCAAAACTTACATCGCCATCAAAGCGATTGAACGACTGTTCACCGCAGGAAGAAAAAGCTGGTATGCCTCTCCTCTGAAAGCCTTGTCCAATGCAAAGTATCAGGAATTTTCCGAGATGTTTGGTGCTGCTAATGTGGGAATTCTAACCGGGGACAGAAAGGAGAATCCGCATGCACCGATCATCGTAGGAACGACTGAAATACTGCGCAATCAACTCTACGACACCATGCACCGCGGGGAGGATCTTTCGGTCGATCTGGTAGTGCTTGATGAAGCGCATTACCTGGGGGATCAAGATCGAGGTGTGGTATGGGAAGAGGTGCTGATTTACTTGCCGTCTCGCGTGAAGCTGCTGATGCTGTCGGCGACCATTCAGAACGCTGAGGAAATCTGCGGCTGGTTGGAATGGCTGAGGCAGAAATCGTGTCGGTGGATAGCAGCGCATCAACGGCCCGTACCCTTGTATCCTCTTTTCCTTTTTCCGTCCGGGGAGCTGAGCCCCCTCAGCAACCGCCGAGGTTTATACGCCAGAATTCGAACGGTTGAACCGAGCTCGTTATCACGACGAAGCTTTCTGGACATACCGCGCCTTATGGACGGCCTTCGTAAAGCCAATCTGCTGCCGGCGATTTTTTTTCTCAAATCCCGTGCGGATTGCGAAAAGGCAATTTCGATGTCTCCCCGGTTCGTTCGGTCGAAGGGCGATCGCAAGGATGCCGACAGTTTTCACGATCGGGTTGAACAGCTTCTGAAGATCTATCCATTCCTGCGCAAGCACGCTCACCTATCCATTCTCAAGAAGGCTCGGGTTGGGGCGCACCATGGAGGACAGTTGCCACATTGGAAGCTATTCCTTGAAAAACTCATGCAGGAAGGCTACTTAGAGGCTATATTCTCAACCTCCACGGTGGCGGCCGGCGTGAATTTCCCCGCTCGAACCGTCGTGATACCTCAGAGTGATCGCTTTAACGGCAAGGAATTCACCCAGCTTTCCGCAACAGATTTGTTACAGATGACCGGTCGAGCCGGCCGCCGCGGAATGGACGAGATCGGTTTTGTGTTCGTGGTACCCGGTCCATATCAAGACCCGCAGCTGATCCATGACTTACTTAATTCCTCCCCGGATTCGATCCAAAGCCAAATCCGGGTTAATTTCTCCATGGTTCTCAATCTGCTCTTGTCTCACAATCCTGAAGAAATTCAGAATCTTTTCGCTTCCTCTTTCGCCACTTATCAGAACCTGCTCAGGGATCCTCATGCGGCAGAGGAGCTGAAGAACCTCCGTCAAGAGCTCGGAGAGTGGCTGCGTGAGGCCGGGTGCGGTTCCATCGAGCAAATGGCTCTGATACGTCCCCAGTTTTTTGCCTATAGAGAAAAATTATGCAAAGCGCGCAAGGTTCGTAAGAATCAGGCTGCAGGTTTGGCCCTGCAGAATTTGCTGGTTCCCGGCAGAACCTTTCGCAATCGTCGCGGGGTGACCTTTATAGCCGTGGCTCTTCCCCAACTGGAAAGAGGAACAGTGGAAGCAGTGCGTGCCGCATTTCCTTTACACTCCCGAAGAGGGCAAATCCGCACCTACAGCGTACAACTGCAGCGCATTAGTGAGCTTGGCGAAACAGCAGAAATCATCCCTCCATTGAACAATCGGAGCAAGTGGCAGGCGCTGATCTCGCATTTAATCTCAAGACCGTTCCATCCTATTTCGGTACAAGAAAAGAGCCAGCCACTCCCTGCTGAGCTCGTCGATCAGGGACTGATGGGGCCTACCGGCCAGAGCTCAGCCCTGCCCTGTGAATCATGCGACCTGTTCGGCCCGTGCCAAAAGCAAAGCTCTCATCCGTTCTCACTGTTACTCGTTGAGTACTTTGAACGCCAGGCACAGCTCTCATCCATTCAGGACGAACTGTGGCGGTCCTTCATGCAGCATTTCCAGTTCTTGCAAAGAGAGCGGTATATAGACAAAGAAGGGCATCTGACCGCCGATGGCTTTTGGGCTTCCAAGCTGAGGCTCGATCAGCCTCTACTTATCTCTGAGGGCATTCGTAGCGGGCTCTTCCCGACCGACCAGCCGGAGCTCCTGGCCGCCCTGATCGCTCCTTTCGTGATGGACAGAGATCGTCCGGGAGATATGCAGCTATCGACGCTCGTTTGGAAATATCCCGATATTGCAAAACCATTCTTCAAAATGCTGCACGGACTTCATCCATTGCGGGAGCAACTAAAAGAATTCGGCTTCAGCATACCGCCACTTCCCTTTTGGACCATGGCTACCGTCTATCAATGGGCTCTCGGTGAATCCTGGGAGGAAGTAAGGAATATTTCGGGTACAGCTGAAGGTGATTTGGCTATGGTCATTTTGCGTACTGCCGACCATTTGCGGCAAATAGAATCGTTGACTGAAACACACCCGCGGCTAGCCGCCTTGGCACATAGAGCCATAGGACTGATCCTGCGAGAGCCTGTGCTTGTAGAATAACTCTAAGACATTTTCCTATCCGCCGACGTGGATCGGGGGCAGATAAAAACGCATTGATTATCAAGTAGCCAGATTCTATAAGAGAAGGGTCGGCGCTTTAGTCGCGCAGCAACCATCCGCATTGGCATAGAATTAACCTGGAAGAGGCATAAATGCCGATAGCTGCAATTATTTCCGATATTCACGGCAATTTAGAGGCTCTGCAAGCGGTACTAGAGGCGGTTGAGTCCGACGGAGTTGACTACATTGTTCATCTTGGCGATCTGGTAGGTTACAATGCCAATCCACGTGAATGTGTTCAGCTTTTGCAGAAAAAACGCGCTGTTTCTATTCTGGGCAATCATGACCTGGCCATTTTAGAGCCACAGATGGTAAAGCACTTCAATGTACTTGCCAACCAAGCCATCACGTACTGTCACAAGCAACTGACACTAGCCGAAATCCGGTACCTGCAAGGCATGCCCAGAACCGAGGTGCTATGGGACAAGTATTTGATTTGCCATGGAAGTCCGGAAAGCATTGAATCCTACGTGTTGAACCTGTTTCAAGCCAAGCGGCTGTTTAACCTGTTGCGTAAAAAATATGCCGGAATCCATTTCTGCTTCTTTGGGCATACTCATATTCAGAAACTCTGGATCTGCGATCAGCGGGGCAAGGTGGTATCTCCAGCTGACTTGCCGGATCAGATCTTTTTACAGACCGAGCACAGGTATCTCATTAATCCCGGCAGTGTCGGCCAACCAAGACAGCGGGACAGTCGAGCCCATTACCTCCTTTTTGATACAAGCCGGCAGCTTGTTCATTTTAAAGCCGTCCCATACGATATTGAAACAGCTCAGAAAAAGATTGTGCAGGCTAACTTACCGGAGTATTTGGCACATCGTCTTGAGGATGGAATCTAATATGGAGAATACTATGTTTGGCAGCAAAGAATCGAAACTGAAGGATGGAACGGCGGTGACATTGCGGCTTATGATACGCGAGGATGAGGAGGCGTTGTACCAATTCTTCGAAGCTCTTCCGGACGATCTGCTGATGTTTATCAGGCACAACGTAAGAGACCGAAGGGTAGTACGGGAATGGTCCCAAAAGCTTGACTATGAACGGGTGCTCCCCATGATTGCTTTAGTGGGGCAGCAAATAGTTGCTGACGCAACTTTGCACCGTGTTCCTCACGGCTGGAAGCGGCACATTGGCCGGGTCCGGGTAGTTGTCTCACCACGTTTCCAGAATCAAGGTTTAGCGACTCTAATGCTGAACGAGCTTGTGGAGTTAGGCCACGAGCTGGGACTGGAGAAGCTCTGGGCGGAAATTCCTCTGGATTCCGTAGGGGCGATTCGGGCTTGCCGAAATGCCGGTTTTGCGTGCAAAGCAGTAATTGAAGAACTGGTAAAAAATGCACAAAATCAGAACCTTGATATTTTGATCATGGTATGTGACATCGCGTCTTATTTCGACCGTCGCTGGATGAAAAACCCCAATAACAAGGTAGCAGTCTAATGCGGGGGCAATACCTCCCCCGCGCCGAAACTTGGAAACTTCTCCAGTAAATCTTTACGCAGCTCACCCGCATTCAAATATCGCTCGGTCCAGTCCTTTTGCAGGCACTTGAGGATGATAAGCTCCAACTCTTCAGGGATATCCGGTTCAAGATCTCGGGGACGTTCCGGTTCTATTTCAAGTATCAAATCCATGAGCTGTTTTTCGTTTTCATCGTAAAACGGCAAAAACTCGGTCGCCAGCGAATATAAAATCACCCCCAGGGCCCAAACATCGCTGGCAATGCGACTTTTTCCCATGATCTGCTCAGGCGCCATGTAAGGACGAGAGCCAACTACCGTACTGCTGACACTGCCACGGCTGAGATCCTTACTGGTTCCGAAGTCAAGAAGCTTCAGCTGCCCGGCAGGGCTGATTATTATATTTTCCGGCTTGATGTCGCGATGCATGATATTATGCTGATGGGCATATACCACAACGTCAAGCAGTTCCAGAAAGGCCTTTTCTTTTACTGCTCCGGTCATTCCCTCTGCCAGTAGATCATGCAGAGTCCCCCCTTCAACATACTCTTGAATGAGTATGATCTTGCCCCCTTCTTTGACCACATCCTTTAGCTGCACCGCGTTGGGATGTCCCACCAAATGTTTCAGTATGGCAGCTTCCCTGAGAAATTTGGTGTTCAGTTTTGGATCGTGCGGTATTTTTGCCACCGCAAGGATTTGATCCCCTTCCTGGCGCACCAGACATACCTCGCCAAAACTTCCAAAGCCAAGACGCTTGAGTTTACGCCAATTCCCGGCCAGCAAAGGCGCTTCCTCTTCGCTGCCTGGAGCTGATTTACCGGCGGCAGAGCCAAAAATACCTCGTACCAGACCACGCATCCGACCCCAGAAGTTGTTGTTTCCAAAGGTGAGCTTTTGTTCTCCACGCCATGACGCAAGCCCTCTTTCACTGATCCCCCAGGCAAGTTGCAGCAGCACATTTAATCGAACAGGAAAAACCGTTTCATCCATAGGCAGTATCCAGTATTCGTCCGCACCGGCACGTAGGTAGTCCTTCACTTTCCGGGAAAGCTCTGCAGGAACCAGCAGCAGCAGCGGGACAGGGCGGAAAAAGGCCCGCCTGAGGCGGCGGATATCCCGTTCGTGACGTTTTTGCGTTGCGTCCACACGAACCACCACCAGCAGGACGTCTTCCGCAAAGGCAGAGGCCAATGCATGCTCCACGGTGGCAACCGTCACATACTCCAGGTCTGCTGCAATCAGTTCCTCTTCGGTCTTAATCCGCGAAAGCAATTCCTGAATCTGATCGATCTCCGCAGGATTCAGACCCACTAATAAGATTTTCTTCGAGATCATCCCCCTCCTTAACAAGCCTGCCTGCCGGACTGCAAGTGGGTTCGCCGCTCATTCCCGGGCATTTCAGCTGTCGTGTTAATCCCCGTTCGCCGCCCTCGACTGGCTGCGGCTTTGTTCCACCCAAAAGCCTATTTTTCAGTTCACATCTGTATGCGTGCGAAGCCGTTCGAAATGCTTCTTTTTTATTGTAGATTGATGGTGTGACTAACCAGCAACTCAACAGGCGGGAGCATAAAGCCAAAGGGCGGGGTGTGTAAACCCCGCCCTGGTTTGAAGGTCTTTACCGATTACAGACGAACATTGTTAACGAGTTTCTCCAACCGCTGAGGGCCGTTTGGCGGCGCGCGCGAGGATGACCGCAAGTATCAATACGATACCGGAGAGATAAAAAGCATAGTTCAAATTGCCCGTGACATCCCGGATGGTACCGGCAAGTCTCGCCATAAAGAAGCCCAGGCCCCAGCCGATGAACACCAGCCCATAGTTGAATCCCAGGTTCTTGGCGCCGAAGAAGTCGGCCGTGAATGAAGGCATAAGCGCCAGACCGCCACCGTATTGCCAGTAAGCGATGCCGACCGCGAGGAACAGCAGGAACACGCTTTGCTGTGCCAAAATCCACGGCAGCAAGAACAGACACAATGCCGATGCTATGCAGTTCACGGTGTAAGCGTTGGCCCGACCGATTTTATCGGAATACATACCCGTTCCGACTCGTCCCAAGGCGTTGATTAAGCCGCCGAAAGAAACCAGTATCCAGGCGGATGCACCTAAAAGGGGCGTCGCCAAAGGCGCGGCAAAGGCGATGATCAACAGACCGGACTGGGTCGTGCCGATGAACATCAGCACCAGAGCGAAGAACTGCCAGGTCTTCATCATGTCGCCGGCGGTCCAATCAACGGCGGTGAGGGTCGTCTTCACCGGCGCACCAGCGGCTGCCTTGGTCGCGGTTGCAGGAGGCCCTGGCGGCACATAGCCCGCAGGCGGCCAGGCCAAAAGCTGACCGGCAATGATCACCACTACCGCAAAGCCAATTCCCAAAATAATGAAGCTTCCCGAAATTCCATATGCAGCAATCAGGGTCTTGGCCAACGGAGCGATGTAGAGGGCCGCTCCACCGTAGCCGCCCACAACCAAGCCAGCAATGAGGCCGCGTTTGTGCGGGCCGAACCATTTCAATGCTGCGGGAGTAGGCGCCGCATATCCGATACCCATCCCGATCCCACCAAAGATTCCAAAACCAACGATCAGACCGGTGTAGCTTTTCATCAATCCGGCGATGATACACCCGACGGCAAGGAACAGGCCACCTACGGTTGCCCCCACTTTCGGGCCGTATTTATCTTGAATACGGCCTCCTGGAATCATCAGAAGTGCGAAAATGATTACACAAAGGGAAAAAGGCGTTGCCACCTGAGCATTGCTCAGGTAATTCCAGCCAGAGTCCAACCCGCTCAATGCAGTGCCGATGAGCGCCTGGTCTATTTTTCCATCCGCCCCCTTGGGTGCAACCAACTTCCCACCCCAGACACTCCATGCGTACAATATACCCAAGCATAAATTGATTGCCGTACCCGCAAACGTAACTACCCAAGCTTTTCCTGGGACTTGATCCACCGGTTGTGCCATTTTACTCTCCTCATTTTTATGACTTGACGGAAAGATTTCCAAAGAATATCGCCACCAGAGCTGAAGAAGGGCACAAATGCAAAAATCCGCCAACCTGCGGTCTACTTTGGATGTCGAAAATATATTCTGAATAGGCTCATTACAGTGGCGATCCACTGATGATTGGGTCCGGGGAAGCTCAACGCCGCTCCCGGATTGTTCAGCTCACGCACTCGCAAGCTATGATTGCTAAAGCCCTAAAATAACAGTGCCTTACAAGAATGGTAGAGGAGATTGAGGAGTCTCAGCCGCGCACAGCGTGATTAAATGCAGTCTATGAACTGCGACATGAAATTCAACTGGAGAACAGCAAAAGTATGAAGCTAATCAGATAGGATAAGATCAAACTCTAAAGTTCTAAATTTAAACTACTTACATTTGTTTCTGGGAGTAAAGAATGGAAAACTAAAACTTGTACCGAATTTTCACACTCCAAACTTTCTATCTAGCTTTCTTCCTCACCTCCTTTCTGTTTACAGGTTTTAGCTGTCTGCTCCACTATGACCGTTCCTAGCTTTATAAAGCAGCGATTTGGGGCTGTCAAGAAAATTATCATATATTTTAAATTGTTACGAAATGCACAAAGATGAGTATCCCTGGTTTGAAGGCATTCACCAAAAATCGAGATCGCCATGCCTGGCATGCAAGGAGCTGAGCTTCGACTGCTCCTGCACGCAACCGGTACCGCGGAAGATATCGGCAGCAATGTGGATCTGCCACGCCACGTCAGACAAATGGCTTCAGATGCAGATGCTGAATCTCAGGTTTTAGAAAAAAGCGGCTTTCCTGGACCTTTTTTTCCAATAAACCGGTTGTAAATATAATCTTGTGTTCAGCCTCAAAGCTCGATAGGCTTTTTACTGCTGCAAGCGTCACCACACTATCGATGCAGACCGCAAAAGTAACGGATTTGGAGTCTGCGAGAGCGATGAGATCGATCGGCCGATCATGGATTCTTGGTGGAAGGTAGTCAGCCACTACCCGATGACCGGCCTTAACCAAATACCCGTATAAGTGGCATTGAAGTGTTCTCCGAACTGTATGGTCATTGCGGAAGGCAGAGGGGATTTCTCTCCAGCCGGCCTCAAGCTCACTCTTCCATACCGATGGGTCTTGCAGATTGAGAGCCTCCATCTCGTAACTCCTTGACTGAAAAAAGCCGTTCCAATTGACATGCGTTTCAGACGCGATTATTCTTGACCTGTGCAAATACTTCGCATCGTTGCCGTTCAAACTGAGAGAGGAATGAGCAGAGATGGATCGCGCCATTTTCGATATGAACTTAGGGTTAGAAGCTACTTCTCTTTACATTTTAATCTGTGCACTCTGCGACCAAGGTGAAACCCCGACCCTGGATCGCATACGCGTGCAGTGGAACGGCAGCATCGAGAAATTGCTCGAAGCCGCTGAAGAACTGGTCCACCACGGTATCGCAGACGGATCATTGCCCATTCGGGAAAATGAGCCCTTGCACATTAACCCCAGAGAAAAGTGGCACAAGTCATAGCCAACCTTCGTCGTAATCAAAATCCGCTCCAGTTCTCAACCCCACCGGCTCGAAACGACCAATCGGCATCCCCGTCAAGCAGGTTTGACCGAGCCTGCATACAAGGCTCGGGACCTGGCGACTAGTACAGAACTGCAAGAATGCAATCTCCTCCCTACCCCAAAAATCCTCTCACTCTTTTCTTCTCATTCAGCAATAAAGGATTCAAATAATCTGCCGATAATTGCAGGTAGTGGTCCCTGCTGTTTCTGATCAGATCGCGCTCGGCCTCGCCAACCGTTTTTTTCACTGTGGCTGGAACGCCCATAACCAGTGAATCGGGAGGAATGTATACACCGGGGGCAACCACCGATCCTGCAGCAATCAGAGAGCCGCTGCCAATCCTTGCCCCGTCCAAGATTATTGCGCCCATTCCGATTAGACAATCATCTTCGACCACACACCCGTGCACAATGGCTCGATGTCCGATGGTTACCCTGTTGCCGATCTCCAAAGGGAACTCTCCTTCAGTCACATGAAGAGTGCTGTTGTCCTGTATGTTGGTATCAGATCCAATTCGAATATAATGAACATCACCGCGCACTACGGTATTAAACCAAATGCTGGATCGATCACCAATAACAACATCGCCGATCACCCAGGCACCAGGAGCGATGAACACTTCTTCTCCCAATCTTGGACATATATCTTTATAGGGCAGCACACCCATCATATTAAACTCCCGTTCAATAAATCATCCGATGCTAATCCCAATAATCGAAATGAGAATATCGGACGCCGTTATCTGTTCACCTCATCATGATTTGCCCAGTTTCAGCAAATCAGCAATAGCCCGACCGGTGTGTTCCACAAACAGCTCAAATTCGGCGGCATCCAGAGGTCCTGTTGTTGGAGCGGGAATTTTGTCCCCCGGAGTCACCAAAATCGGCTTATTCTGGAGCTCTTTCTTGGGAGTAATGCCATACTCCTGCTCGAATTCATCGGCAAAATACTTTTCTTGAAACATTGCGAACTTCAGCGGGTGAGCGGTAGCATCCAGAATTGCCGTTTTATGGCTATGAAGAGAATTGCCTTGGACAATTTTGCGAATACCGGCAAGGCACTCTCCTCCCTGAGTGCAGGCTATGTGTCCGTTCCGATTGGCGATCAACATGGCATCCATTATTTCCTGCTCACTCACTTCCACCACCTGAACACTCTTCTCCCCCGCCAGCTGACGGTATTGAGCCACCAACTGAACAACCCTCGGCATGGATACCGGATTTCCGATCATTGCAGCCTGCGCAACGCTCGCACGAACGGCAACAGGACGGAATTTCCGTTTGCTCGGATCCGATTCAAGATAATAGAGATAAACCGGATTTGCGTGCTCCGATTGAACCCCTACTACGAAAGGCAAATGTGCTATAATTTTAAGGTCGTATAATTTCAGGAAACCCTGCAGGACCGCTGTAATATTGCCCGCATTCCCTATCGGCACGACAATCACGAGTTCTTCAACATCATAATCGAATGCTTGCGCAATCTCGTAACTATAGGATTCCTGACCAAGAATTCGCCAGGGGTTTTTTGAATTCATGAGTGCGACTGAATAATTGTCTGACAAGTATTCGACAACCTTCATACAATCGTCAAAAACTCCGGGAATCTCAATCACCCTCGCACCACTTCCGAGCGGCTGCCCCAGCTGCTGTGGAGTCACTTTTCCCTGGGGCAGCAATACCGCCGATTTTACGTTTTCCGTCATATAGGAGGCATACAAAGCTGCAGCCGCCGATGTATCGCCCGTAGAAGCACAAATTGCGAGAGTCTCGCCCAATCCATGACTCTTCACCGAATAGTTCAGGTATGTGAAAGCGCTAGCCATGCCACGGTCTTTGAAGGACGCACTGGGGTTTTGACCGTCATTCTTGAATGCCACTCGCATTCCCACCCACTCACGCAGTCTTCCATTGGCTTCAACGACTGGAGTATGCCCCTCGCCAAGATAAATGACGGCATCCAACGGGATGATCGAGCCAAGCAGTTCCTGATATCGATAAATGCCTCTCAAGGCCGGGGTAGTAAGCATGCTCCGATAATCGAAAATTTTTCGCCATAGGATACCCGGCACAGATTTTAGACGATCCCACTGGCAGTCCTTGAGCATGAGAACGTTCTTGCACTTGGGGCAGGTGTAGAGAAGACTTTCAATGCCATAATCCGCTCCACAGCCAAGACAGTTGTAGAAATAGTCCCCGGTGGGTTTAGGAATCAGAACGGATTGAATCTCTTGAGGAAACTGATCTACTTTCATGAAACGAAGCTCCTCGTACTACAACAACATAAAATGTCACCCTTAGCAAAGAAATTGCTACATTACTTAGTAGTCCGCAACAATTCTGTCAAGCAAGCCTTCGCAGTCCGGCCGCCCTCGAACGTAGATGAGGATAGGCTTTCAAATAAGAGCGCGGCAGGACTGTTGTGAAAAAGACACAGCTTTTTTCCCCTTGTGTTATTTTTGCAACTAGAATTTCAATTCTTCTCAAAAAAATCCATAGCTTGACCTTTTGCTCAAATACATGTAAAAGAACTCCCAGCCTAGAAACTCTCTCGAGCAACTGGGGAGAGGAAAAGATAACTAGGCCTTTGGCACGGTTAGTGCCTAAAGGTATTGCGAG
>JAVEVM010000863.1:0-2580 GCA_034005055.1 Desulforhabdus sp.
AATAGTCCCTTCAATTTGTTTATGGCTCGCACACCTTCGCGTCTCTCTTTTTCCATAACTCTTATTCCATGAGGTTCCCTTACAGGGTTTAGCGATGCTCGGCATTTTCATAAGCTTCTATAATTTCCTGCACTAGGCGATGACGGACCACATCCCGCTTGGAAAAGAAGATGAATCCGATTCCTTGAATGCCCTTTAACAAGCCAAGGGCCTCCACCAGTCCGGAAGGTTTGTTTTCAGGAAGATCTATTTGGGTGATATCACCGGTAATCACAGCTTTCGAGCTCATCCCGAGACGGGTGAGAAACATTTTCATCTGTTCGGCGGTGGTATTTTGAGCTTCGTCCAGAATCACGAACGCGTCATTTAGCGTACGTCCCCGCATAAAAGCCAACGGGGCCACCTCAATCGCCCCCCGCTGCAGCAAGCTGGATGTTCGCTCATAATCCATCATATCGTGCAGGGCGTCATACAGCGGACGAAGATAGGGGTTCACCTTTTCCGCCAGATCGCCGGGCAAAAATCCGAGCTTTTCACCTGCCTCTACCGCAGGGCGAACCAGAATTATGCGGCGTACCTGTTCTTTGGTCATTGCGGAAACCGCCATAGCCATAGCCAGGTAGGTCTTGCCGGTGCCGGCCGGACCAATGCCGAATACAACGTCATGGCTGCGAATAGCCTCTATGTACTCTTTTTGCTTAACACTTTTGGGCGTTATCGTGCGTTTGTTTGAAGCAATGAAGACGCGATCCAAAAAAATATCTTTGAGGTTTCGGTTGATGTTCTCGCTGAGAATGCGAATCGCATAGACAATATCGCTGCCGTAAAGCGGATGGCCGCTTTGGATCAATTCCTTCAGCTCCTTGAGCAGCCGTACAGTCAGCTCCACACGCGGCTCGTCCCCAATGATGGAAAACTGATTCCCCCGTAAGTGAATACGCACATCGAGTTGTTTCTCAATGACCTTGAGATGGCTGTTCTGTCCCCCGGCCAGCTGTTGGACCAGCAAGTTGTCATCAAACGATAGCTGCGCCGCAGCGTCTCTTTCTTCACGGTTTGGCGGCGTTTGTAACGGGCTTTCCTGCCTGCTAGTTTGATCCATCCAATTCTTCCCGATGTCTTATGGTGATGTCAGGTCCGACAACTTAACATTCCTTTCGCCTCCTGACAACTTCTCTATGATTCTTCATAAAGCGAGCCGCAAATGGTGAGCCAACGGGAATATTCCAAGAGTCCGAACAAGGCTTGATGCTAGGTTTTCTGCTGCTTGTGCAGCTCGGCTTCCGAGGGACGAACGTAAAGGGGTAAGCTGGTCATGGGATCTTCGGCCTCGCCCGTCTGCAGTCTACGCATCGCCATAGCACCTACATTGGCAGCTCTGATCGTGTGATACGGCGCCGGCAGCTCAACCGCAAGCTTCCCCAGTTTGCTCCGCAGCAGCTCTCTGTAGAGCAGCCAGCCGTCGCCACAAACAATTGTCGGCTGATCGATTCTCTCGATCAGCCGCTCCGGCTTGCTCACGCAGTAAGATCCTTGCAGCATCAGCTGTCCGCACTGGATCTGTTTGTAGAGGGCGAAGTAAATTTCTTTTTTTCGTGCATCGAGGATGGGACATACCGGCAACTGGGCAAAGCATAAGGGGGCGGCCAGTGCATCGAGGGAGGAGATGCCGACAAAAGGTTTATTCACCGACCAGGCGAGTGTTTTCACCGTACTGAGACCTATCCTGAGTCCGGTAAAGCTCCCCGGACCTGTAGCAACGGCAAATCCATCGAGATCGTTCAGACTCCATCCGGCCTGCTGCAGCAGAAAATCAATCGATCTGAGCAGCCGGCGATTGTGAGTCTGAGCACACTGCAAAGACCATTCGGCCACCAGCAGGTCGCCATCGAGCAGTGCCGCGCTTCCGCTTGAGGTGGAAGTGTCGACAGCTATTACCTTCATGTGATGTTTTCGCTTCAGGGTGCGGCACCAGGGCTGTGTCCTGGGATTAAGCGCATGATATCGTTGTAGAAAACGAAAATCATTAGAACGATGAGAAAAATCATGCCGACCTTTTGAGCCACCTCAATTTTTTTCATAGCAATCGGCCGTCCCAAAAGGGCTTCGATGAAGAAAAAGAAAAGGTGTCCACCATCGAGCACCGGGATCGGCAGCAGATTCAGAATTCCCAGGTTGATGCTGATTAAAGCAGTGAAGTAAACCAGATTGAGAAAACCCTCCTGCGCCTGCTGGCCGGTCATTTGGGCGATCAGCAGAGGCCCTCCGAGCGTTTGCAGGGGAACAACCCTTTCGATCAACTTGACCACCGTAAGCAGGAAAAGCTTACTCAGATTCCATGTTTGAGTCAGGCTATAGTAACCCGCCAAAAAAGGGTTCACCTTCTTGATATCGAATTTCCCCGAGGCCGTTATGCCGATCACGGGACGCTTGATTGGTTCGCCGAAGACATTCTTGACCTCCTGCACTTCAGGGGTCACCTCGATCGTTTTAGTTTCTTCACCGCGCCTGATCTTCAATATTAAAGGCCGCTCTCCATATTCCTGGATCAAGTTGGAGAGCTCGTCCCATTCCGATACC
>JAVEVM010000864.1:0-2580 GCA_034005055.1 Desulforhabdus sp.
CACTGAACTGGTAGTCGCTTTCGCCATGGGCCTTGGAGGCTCCATCAATTGGGCCATGCACGGCATGGTCGACATCCGTCTGACCCTGATCATTCTGGCCGGATCCTTGCTCGGAGTCCAACTGGGTGCTATCGGAACCACTTATGTCAAAGAGCACATGATCAAGCTCGTCATGGCAACCATCATGCTCATCGTGGCCGTTAGCCGAATCCTGGCCATCCCCAAATACCTCACCAAGCTTGGGTTGATAACAATGGATTCCCAGATCATTTCTTACCTCGATTCGGCCAGTTTCATCATTATGTGTATCGCTCTTGCGACAGGGGCCATCATCATTCTGGGCAGCATGTGGCAGGGCAGCCGTGCGGCCGCCGCACCGCTGGTCGCGGAAAGCGCCTGAACCATCCGTTCCGAACTGCTGCGGACCATTCATACTCTGCACAGGTGAGATCGTGGGTTTTGATAACCCTGTAGGAGCGGCTTCCAGCCGCGACAAAGAGAGCCGATTCCCAAGAGAGTCGCGGCTGGAAGCCGCTCCTACAAAAGTAAAGATTTCAACCGATTGCGATACAGTGCTATGAACTAATTTGAAAAATGAGGATACTCTTATGGCGATCATCACTATATCAAGGGATTCGTACAGCAGGGGGAAAGAAGTCGCCGAGCAGGTTGCGAATCGATTGGGGTACCAATGCATTTCGCGAGAAATCCTTCTCGAAGCTTCGGAAGTCTTTAATATCCCGGAAATCAAACTCTATCGAGCCATTCACGATGCTCCTTCCATCCTGGCACGTCTCACTTACGGTCAGGAAAGGTACATGGCCTTCATCCGGGCGACAATTCTCGACTATATGCGCAAGGACAACGTCGTCTATCACGGGCTGGCAGGCCATTTCTTCGTCAAAGACATTCCGCATGCTTTCCGAGTGCGCCTCATTGCGAACATGGAAGAGCGCATCCGCCTCGAGATGGAACGGGAGCGCATTTCCCGAAAGGAAGCCGTGGAGATTCTGAAAAGCGACGATGAACAACGCAGGAAATGGAGCAGATCCCTCTACCGCATCGATACATCGGACCCTTCGCTTTATGACATGGTCATCCATTTGAAAAAAATGTCGGCTGCCGAAGCTGCCGACGCCATCTGCCATGCCGCTCAGCTCAAATGCTTCCAGACCACGAAGGAATCTCAAAAAGCTATTGATGATCTCGCTCTCGCAGCTGAAGTGCATGCGGCCATCATCGAAATGGCCCCGCACGCCGCGGTGACCGCCGACAATGGTGAAGTTTTCATAACCGTCAAGTCCCAGCTGACGGATACGGACCTTGCCTCACAGCTGGCGGAAATGGCCGAAAAGGTCGATGGAGTCAAGTCTGCGCGAGTCGAAATGCATCCCTTTTCCTTTCACGAAGGCTACGCATGATCGCTCGGGGCCTCAGGGACCCGAAGTAAAGGGTGGGAGACCGGCACAAGGGGTGTCAGTCTCCTATTGGAGCTTGTATTCCTTCATCTTTCGCCAGAGGGTGGTACGGGGAATGTTGAGGATCTGAGCGGTTAGACTTTTATTGTAGCCCGTTTTTTCAAGCACCCTTGCAATATGGCGTTTTTCGATTTCGTCCAGGGAGAGAAGCCCTTCACCCTGGATGATATCGAGCTCGAGTTGCTGAAGATCTTCTGGAAGGTCCGGTACTCTGATGTGATCGATGTCCGTCAGGGCAACCGCCCTTTCGATGATGTTCTCGAGCTCACGCACGTTGCCAGGATAACTGTAGTTGATGAGCAGTTGAAGCGCCTGGCTTTGGATGTCGACTACAGGCTTGTGAAAAGCCAGGCTGTATTTTTTGATGAAATGTTTGACAAGGAGCGGAATATCTTCTTTCCGCTCCTTCAACTGAGGAAGCTGTATCGTCACGACGTTCAAGCGAAAGAACAGATCTTCACGGAAGTTGCCCGACGCAACCTCGTGCTTCAAGTCTCGATTGGTGGCGGCAATGATGCGAAGATCGAGATCGATGGGACGGATGCCGCCCACACGCAGAATACATTTTTCCTGAAGCACATGCAGCAGCTTCACCTGCATGGAAAAAGGCATTTCCCCCACCTCGTCCAGAAAGACAGTCCCACCCGAACAGGATTCCAGCAGCCCCACTTTAGAGACGGTAGCCCCGGTGAACGACCCCTTCTCGTAACCGAAAAGCTCGCTGCTGATGAGCTCCTCCGTGAAGCCGCCGCAGTTGAACGACACAAAGGGACGAGACTTCCTGGGGCTCAGCTGGTGGATGGCTCTTGCCACGAGAGCCTTTCCGGTACCGCTCGCCCCCTGGAGCAGGACATTGCAATCCACGGGAGCGACCTTTTGAATCATTGAGAAAAGGCTCTGGATGGGTGGGCTGTTCCCTACTATGGCACTGAGCTGTTCTTCACCCTTCAGCGCCTCTCTCAATCGAACATTTTCCTCGCGGAGCATCAATTTCTCTATTGCGCCTTTGGCGAGGGCACGGATTTCATTCAATCGGAGAGGTTTTGTCGTGTAGTAGTATGCTCCCTCCTTGATCGCCTGTATGGCGCTGTCTATAGACCCA
>JAVEVM010000865.1:0-2576 GCA_034005055.1 Desulforhabdus sp.
GATGCTGGCACAATTAACGGCATAATGAATTCGCTTGTCCCGCCAGATGGGCCGAAGGATACGGTGTTCGATATCGTCGAGGGAGAGCTCCTCCCCTTCGACCCGAGCCAATTTGGCTTTCCATGGACCGCCGGTGAAAAGCCCAAGCAGGCCGGAAGACAGATTGATGTCGCGGATGCTCTTGACCGGATAATGATCCAGCACGACCTTCATCGTCAGGGCATTGTAAAGATTGATCCAATAGGCCTTTTGTTCCGCTCGATTGAGTCCAGTCACCTTCACCTGCTGCAATCGATCCAGGTAGGCGTCCAGTTCTTTGCGATCGCTTGCGGTCACCCTGGAGTAGTGCACCAGATTCACTCCGGAAGGGTCGTCGGTCACCAGGTAATCTTGCAGAAATCGCCCCCAAGGCGAATGATCGACTCTGGTTGTGCTCGAAGCATCATATTCATTCCATTTGGCCCACAGCTCCGCTTTGGGGACTGCATACACAGGCGCCATGCCGGCCAGTGCGACCCCGATGATTGCCATCCAAGTTATGAACAGGCGACGATATATCCTGCACTTTTTTGTCGTCATGGATCTGTTCATCGTTCGTTCCTCAATGCGCAGAGAATTCTCTGAAGTTCATCCCGAGCATTCTCTTTGTAGTGCCTCAGCCGATCCCAAAAGTCAGTCCGGGCAAGGCTGAGCCAAAAGCGGAAAGCTTTCCTGACAAACGGGGTGAGGCGGGTGCGATTGTACATGTCCGCGGCCTGGCGGACGGCTTCCGCCTGCGTCGGGTAAGGGTGAATAACGTTTGCAAGGGTTTTAAGCCCCAGGCCTCCCACCATGGCAAGACTGATCTCGTCGATCATCTCTCCGGCGTGGCTCGCCACAATGGTCGCTCCCAATATCTTGTCGGTTCCGCGTTTCACATGTACCTTGACAAATCCCTCCTCCTCCCCGTCAAGAATGGCACGGTCTACTTCCTCGAGCGGCCTGATAAAGGTATCGACCTCGATGCCTTGTTCTTTGGCATCCCTTTCATACATCCCCACGTGAGCCACTTCGGGATCCGTGTAGGTCGTCCAGGGAATCGTCAGGGAGGTCCATTTTTTGCGCCCGTGAAACAGGGCGTTTTGAATCACGATGCGGGCCGTGGCATCTGCCGTGTGGGTGAACTTGTACGGCAGGCAGATGTCTCCTGCGGCATAGATGCGTTGGTTGGCTGTTTGCAGGTAATCGTCAACTAAGACACCGCTTTTATTATCGTAATCCACTCCGGCAAGGTCGAGCCCGAGGCCTTCCACATTGGGAGCGCGGCCAACACCAAGAAGGATTTCATCGACCACAATGCTTCGCTCTTCGCCGTTCTGCTCGAAGAGGATACGTTTGCCGTCCTCGACCGTTTCGATTCTCTTGGGGGCGGCGCGCAGCAGCAATTCAATCCCTTCTCTTGAGAAGGCCGTTTGCAGAATGGCTGCCGCATCGCTGTCCTCTCGGCCCAACAGGTGGTCCGACATTTCAAAAATGCTCACTTTCGAGCCCAGCCGATGGAACGCCTGTGACAGCTCAGAGCCCAGTGGACCGCCACCGATCACCGCCAGACGCTGCGGACGTTCAGTTAGAGTGAACACCGTTTCATTGGTGAGATAGCCTGCGTCGGCCAGACCTTCTATGGGAAGGGCGATGGCTCTCGCGCCGGTGGCGATAACGGCCCGGCTGAATTGAAGGGTCTGGTCCGCCACCTCAACCGTATCGACCCCTGTGAAACGGCCCTCACCCAAATAGACATCCACGCCGAGGCTGCGAAACCGTTCCGCTGAATCATGGAAGCTGATCCTCGACCGCAGCTTTCTCATGCGCTCCATGGCCGCCGCAAAATCCACTTCGACGTCCCCGTTAATTTGGACGCCGAATCTCCCCGCCGTGCGAACCTCGTGGGCCGCACGGGAGGCGCGAATTACGCCTTTGGAGGGAACGCAGCCCACATTCAGGCAATCTCCTCCGATCAGATGCTTTTCTATCAGGGCAACCTTCGCCCCCAGGCCGGCGGCTCCAGCAGCGGACACCAAGCCAGCCGTTCCCGCTCCAATCACCACCAGGTTGTAGCGGCCTGAAGCCACGGGGTTTTTCCATAAAGGAGGATGCACATTCCCAACCAGCGTCTGATTGTAAGTGTCCTCAGGCATTACCCTTATCGCTCTTTTGTGGTTCATGATCGTACCTCCTATGAAACGGCCTTTAACCGTCCTGAATCGCTCAGCCGTTTTTAACAGTCCCTGGAAGCTGAATCAGCTCCCAACGTTTGCCGATTAGTCGTTCAACTCTATGGGTTTCATACAACCGACTAACTGCTACGGGAGAAAAGCAGAATGGGCAGTGTCGTATTCAATGGGAGGACCTAACTACGCAGCGCGGCATAGAGTTTGCCTGTGAAATCGATAAAGTCGTTGTGATCTCTTCTGCGCGGTCGCGGCAGATCGATATGGAACTGCTGCTGGATGCGCCCGGGAGCTTTACTCATGACCAGGACGCGATCTGCCAGAGTCACGGCCTCCGAGACGTCGTGAGTCACAAAGATGATCGTATGG
>JAVEVM010000021.1:0-11625 GCA_034005055.1 Desulforhabdus sp.
CCTCCAAAGCCCGTCGGTCCCACGCTCGTGTTGCCCGAAGACCTTGAATTGGTCTACGCCAACCTCGCGCGCATTGCCCACTCTCCATCTGACATCGTCTTCGACTTCGCGCATCTGCTCCCCGCAGAAACCAGCGCCAAAGTCCGCGCGCGTGTGGTCATGACGCCGTTCAGCGCCAAACTTTTATTGAAGGCGCTGGCAGATAACCTCGCTCGCTACGAAGCCGCCTACGGCGAGATTCGCAACACCAACCATACCTCGATCAAATTTGCAGTTAAGCCAAATGCTGATTAAATCAATATCTTCGACTGAAATTTCGGAAACTGGTATATACCCAAGTATTTCAGAAAATTTTCGCCACGTATGATGATTGTCGAGGCTTTGTTCTGCCGAATTCTGGCTAACCTCCCGCATTATATCTAGGATCTTCCTCGCAAATTCGACATCATTTCTTTCGCCAGCTCGTTTGGCAACAGCTTCTAAGTAATTAAGGGCGTACCAGTAAGGGATGTGAACATACCCAGGCTGGTCTGCTGAAATTGGTGTTGGGTTATGTTTACTTGAAAATAAGTCAAAACTACTAAGAAGGTCAAAAAACTCATCAAAATCTGCTCTTTCGAGAAGCAACTTAAAACCATATTCTTGCTGCTCCGCATTCTCAGTCATGCGGTTTAGAAAAAGCTTTAATTTTGTAGTAAGTGCAATAGTCATGATGGAAGCAATGCCTCCATTTCTAGTCGCTTAGGCACAGACAGTTCTGGCCCGAGCGGGATTTCCTGCGCATATCGTTCGATAACTGCTACTAATTGCAGCCAATCATTTTTATCTCGTGAGAACGGAAGCAAACCGATTCCGAACTGCAAAAAATAGCTTTCTAGACTGCGAGCAAGTTCAAGTTCATGAGAGAAGAACCCTTGTAGAACATAATGCGTTGGCTCTTCTCTGTTGATTTTTTGTTTTTCAATACCTTTTTGAACCACATACTCTAATATCTCCAATTCGTTAAGGCTGTAACCAACAAACAAAACATTTTTCAGGCTGAATAATGTTTGCAGAAAAGTCAGAAATTGATTTTCATGGTTCGTCTTACCGTCAATCCTGTGACTTGCATATCTGTCAAGATATTGGACTGTTGTCAGTACCATACTTTCTCTATCATGAAATGATCCGTGTATCTGAAATACAGCATTGTGAATATCTAAATTCACCGCTGAAATATCTGTTAATTTATAGATGGCTGTACGTAAAATGTCCGGTGGATTTGCCGCCGAAGGCGAGCTGCCGGATTTTATATGTAAGGTTGCCGGAGAGCCTTGAATGAGCCAGTCGTCATAGTTGGTAGTGATAAATGTGGTAGAAAGATTAGATAAGTCACGATAAATTTTGTCACCAATGTCCTTTTTATTCTTTGAAGGTTGCAACAGTGCCTTGAAATCTATTTCGATTTTGTGGGTTTTTTCAAGCTCAAGTGCCACTGAGAGCTTCACTCGCGAAGAGAGCGCAGACATTTGATCAAGTTGAGCGTGAGATAATTTTCCCTTTTCAATAAAAAATTTGAGGGCATCATCTGCAAAAGCATTCCAGCCGGGGCAACCACCAAGCTGCGACACTCCGGCGCCAACAAATGGGACAAGTTTTCTTTGCAGCGCAGCTAGTTTTAGAGCTGCAGGTATCTTTGGTATAGGCAAAATTTCATCTATCATATGATCACCCAAATAACCCCGGTTCTTCCTGCTTCACCTTCTTCCCCTTGCCGCCTTTTTTCGGTACTGATTTCCCGCCGATCACTGGTGCTGCTTTTTTCTCTTCTTCGGCACGCTGATGATTCAGTGCCAGCAGGCGTTTCAGTACCTCTTTGCGGGCGTCGGGTGAGATGGTGTAGCGGACGCGGTCGTTTTCGGGGAGGGTTTCGACTTCGTGGAAGTCGTGGCCGAGGTTGAGGTCGGTCCAGCCGTAGGCGGCGAGAACGGCTTCGTCCAGTTCGCGGTGGAGTTTGCGCAGTTCAAGAATACCCTGGTAGCCGGTTTCGGCTTCGTCCGGTTTTTTGCTGACCTTGGCGACGATGACCGGGGTGAGGTCGCGGTTGTGGAAGAGGTTGTAGATGTCGGTCAGGCCGAGCCAGAGACGGAGCATGAGGGCGCGGCGGTATTCGTGGTAGCGTTCGCCGGTGTCGGCCAGGGCCGGGTTGGCGGTTTGCCAGAGCCCTTGCGGGAAGGGGAATGTTTCAAAGCAGTCTGAGGGCGAGTAACGAAGCCTTGTTTCCAGTGAGCCACTGTACTTTCGTGCCCAACAATCGTGAATAGTCGACTGGACAACAGAATAAAGATCCCAACGGTCAGTGGTAAAAACGTATAGAGAGTTAGTATAAACGTAACCTGTTGGCAAATTGGAGAAATTAAGGTATTTGCTGACCCATGTTGCAGCGAAACAACCTTGGAGAGGCAATATCTCTCTATATAATCCAGTGGCACGCTCGGCATATTGCCACCAACGTTCACGACGTGCAGCTCTGTTAACTTTATCTCTCTCTGGCTTAACTAGCCGTAAAATACGCTGAAATGCTTCGCCATACTTTTCAGCCTTCACCAATGGCCAATCAAAAAAATTTACAGCATGTCGCCCAGGGGATTGGTTTGGGTCACTATTTAGTTCTTGGCCATTAATAACTGGAAAAATTACATCAACTAAACGATGATCATATTCTATTAGTTCTTTTGCTTCTTCATTACTTAGTAAAAATCCGTCACCTAGGAATATTGATCCTTGATAAATGCGTCCTCGATTTTCTGTTAATCTGCCAGGCTCTGCGTTATCAAGCCCGTCTTCGAAATATGCACTTATGGTCTGGACTTCTTTTCCGTCCAGATAAGACTTGCCAGGCCATTCACCTTTATGAATGCCAACAAGTGAAACAACAAGATTTGCCCTGCCCGGCCATTTGATACCGCGTACGGCAAAATTGATTACCCCTCCTTGTGCAAGAATCTGTTCTAAACCATCTCTTCTAACATCGCCATCTTTAATAGAATTGGTGGTGATAAAAGAAGTAAATCCGCTTGGTCTCAAAAGGGTGTAAATCCGGCGAAGGAAATATGCGACTAAGTCGCTTAACCCCGCAGGAGCATACTCCCACTTGACATAGTTACAAAATGGGTACCCATAAGTCCCACTAAGATGCTTCGTACCTAGATACGGCGGATTTCCCAGAATGCAGTCAAACCCGCCTTGCTCAATAACCTCCGGAAACTCCAGAAACCAGTGAAAGAACCTCTTGCGCAGCCCCATATCCCAAGCAGCCGCCGTCGCCTGCCCCTGCGGCGTGCGCTGACCGGTCAGGTAGCGCCGATACTCCTCGTCAGTAATCAGTCGGCCGCGATTCTCCGGGGTCTTTCCGATGTAAAACTGGGCAATGGGAATCGCCGCGATCTGGCTCATCAGCAAGGCTCCCGGCCCACTGGCAAACTGCTGGTAGCGACTCTTCTTTGCCTCGATCTCGGTCGGATTGCGTTCGGGCAGGCGGGAAATCTCCCCCCAGCGCTGAAGAATCTCGTCCAGCTGTTTCTGCAGCTGCGGCGACAACGGCAGCTGTCCAAATTCGTGCTGCTTGCGCTCGCTCTTGTTGCGCTTGCGGTAAAAAGCGACCGTCTCCTTGTCATCCCCCGGCATGGTGGCAAAGGCCTCGTCCGGTACCCCTTTTTCCAGCTCCTCGCGCCGGGCAAAGCCGACAATAGCGTTACCACACTTGATGTGATGATCGAGGAAGTTGAGGGGCTGTCCTGGGATGTGTGCCTCCAGCCAGAGGGCGACCCTGCACAGTTCCACCGCAAGAGGGTTCAAGTCCACCCCATAGATGCAGTTGCAAATGACATCGCGCACGGCGGCGCGGAAGGCCGAGGGAGAGGGTTGCTCCTCACCGGTACGGACAATGGCCAGCTCGGTGGCGATGCGCCGGGCGGCGGCGAGGAGGATATGGCCGGAGCCGCAGGAGATGTCGGCCACGCGCAGCGACAGCAGCGCCTTTTCCGGATCGGCCTCCTTGAGCTTGTCGGCAATCAGATAATCGAGGGAATGCTTGATCAGCGGCTGCACCAGGTCGTCGGGTGTGTAGTGGGAACCGGTGGCGGCGCGTTGATCCCCCTGGGCAAAATCGAACTCGACCTGGCTATCTGCCGTCAGAAAGACCGGCTCGTATTCGAGCAGCCCCTCGTAGACCGAACCGAATTCTTCGACATTGAGGGCACCGTAATTGACCCGCACCAGCTGACCGGTTGCATTCTCGTAGAGGCCGAGAGCTCGCAGGCAACCGAGCAGGGTTTCGTTGTCGAGACTGCACCGCTGCAAAGGGCCAATCGCCCGGGGCGAGAAGAGATCACCGGCGAGCGGGGCGATGCCGAGCTTGCCGCCGGGACCGCCATCCTCGAACAGCCTGAACGTGGTCAACAGAGAAAGCCAGTGGTCGTTGTGGCGGCGGTCGGCGAGAAAACGCTTTTCCGACAGGCGCCGCAAGCGTTGCACGCTGTAATACTCTTCGTAAATGCGGCGTTTGGCGCTATCGGCGCCCAGCGGGTAGATCAGATTGCGCTCTTCGATCACCATCAGAAACAGCAGGCGGTAGATCAGGCGCAGCAGGTGCTGGTAGTAATCGCCGGAGGCCAGTCGACCGCTGGTAACGGCCTCGCGCAGCTCGGCGTTGTCCGGATGGGAAAGAAAGCCGTTAGCAAAGCTGCGAATCGCGGTTTCCACCGCCTTGCTCAGGCCGTCGCGGATGCGGGCGCCGGAGTCGACGGAATCCTGATGATAACGCTCGATGAGACTCTCTGCCGCAGCATCATGGGTGGCGGGGAGTCGGGTGACATGCAACAGGCGATAGAGAACGGCAAAGTCGGCGAAGAGACCGTCGTTAAAAATCCGGTCGAGGTCAAACTCCAGATAGGTAAGTTTCACCAGGCGCGAACTGTCCCGCAACAGGCGCAGCAGGCGGCCATTGGTGACGATGCCGTAGAGCTGTTCGTTGAGGTTGAGATACTCCTGCATCATGGCATGGGCCGACATGCGCAGGGCGGCCTTCTCGGGCTTGCGGTCGAGACCGGCCGGCTCGTGGCTGCCGAGGATGTGCAGGGCCGCATGGCCCCGAGTGGTGATGCGGTGGGAGATGGGATAAAGCTTGCCGTTTAGCTCGAAGCTCTTCGGATGATATTCGAGGTTATACCCCAACAATCCAAGCAGAGGTACGATCCACTGATTTCTGGTTTCGGTGGTCGCCGGGGAATCGGTTTTGAGTCCTTCGATCCGGCGATTGAAAATGCGCCAGTATTCCTGGGCATCGGCCCAGGCCCGGGCAATCTCATCCTTGACCTTGGCTGTCGGCTCGAAACCGAAATCGGCCGGGCGCTGGCCGACGGCATCATCGAGCTTTTCGAGGATGTCGGAAGAAAGGATGGCGCCTTCGATGCGGATGGAAGGGTAGTTCATGGTTGACCTCCTTCCAAGTCGGCAATCCTGCTTTTGCCCGATGCGGTCAGCCGGTATTGCTGGAGTCGGCTGTTCGGCTTGTCCGGGAGGGTCATTTCGATCCAGTCCGAGTCAAGCAACCGCCTGATCTGTTTGTGCAGCTCACCCGAAACGGATTTATGCCCCAAAGCAGCGGCCATGGCGGCCTTGCCCATGTCGCCCTGTTCAATCAACAAAAGCACGATTTTCGCCGCCAAGGCTGACTCTAGCCGTGACTCTAGCCGTGACTCTAGCCGTGACTGGGCCCCCGACTTGGTCCCCAATTGGACGGGCTCCTGCTCCGTAGCCGTGCCGGTTTGCGATTCGGCAACCTCCAGCGCCGACGGATGCACCGGCAGGCGGACCATGAAATAGCTGTGATCCTCGTCGAACTCAAACTCCGCAGGCGGGGATCCGTTTTCGAGCATGGCATCGATAATTTTCGGAATGCCGGTGCAGCGCCCTTCGGTGAACTCCAACTCCTTGAGAAACTCGCCGATACGCCGGTTGCGGTAGCGACGGGGATGAGCACGACCGACGCGGAGTTGCTCCAGCTTCACTGAACGATCCGGCCCAGGATAACTGAGAATAGACATCTCCGTATGCTCAATGCGGATCTCTATGGGTTCTCGCGTATCATAGCCGCGATGGTAAACCGCATTGACCACCGCCTCTTCAATGGCGCGAAACGGGATATTTTCCACCCGCGTCGACTCGGCCCGATCCCGATGCTTGATCACCGTTTCACTGATGAAATTGCGCTGGATATAGTCCAAGGCATCGCGGGTCATGCGCGGTAGCGGCCCCTTGAAAATTTTCTCGGAGAATTTGTCCCCTCCCGGGCCTTTCTTGGGAAACCAGACCACATCGATCTGCATCACCGGGAAGAAACGCCAGGGTTCGGGGTTGAACATCATCAATCCAACATTCAGCGGCAGCGGGGATTCCTCGGGCCCGCCGACAACACCCATCTGACGCCCCAGTTCAAGGAGGGACAGCCGGGGAGCCTGCTGGGCCAGATCGCTGCCGACCTGGGTCAGGTAGTCCTGCATCAGTTCACGGGAGAGGTCTTCGCCCTTGGCCTTCTGATTGAAGCGATCGTCGAAAGGGACCGTGGCCGCAAGGGATATCAGCTCTGTTTCGTCGGCTCCCCGGGCCCGAATCGTACTGGATCCCTTGCGGATGTAATAGTCGTAGTCCTTGCCGTCTTTGGCCAGCGACCGTTTGGCCTTGTAGGGCCGGGTCTGTCCGCCCAGTGCCCAGAGAACCAGGACATGCCGCCCATCGATCTTGACCGGAACGGCAATCGGGTGATACCAGGGTTGAATCGATTTGAAGCCGAGCTGCAGAATTTCTTTCTGGATATGGTCGATCTGACTTGGGTCGATGCCGACCGGCGGCAGAACAGGACGCCCGTTCTCCTCCTCAATGCCGATGAGGATGTAGCCGCCTCCGAGATTGTGAAAATCGTTGGCAAAGGCGCAGATGGTGTGCAGAACCTCCTCGGGGTTCCAGCCGGCCTTGAATTCGAGGCGTTCCCACTCGACGGGTTTCCTCTGCAGAAGGTCGTCAATATTGATCGGCAACGGCATGATCAGCCTCCCTGAATCCCGCCGTCCGGCAGAAGAATGTAGACCCCGAGCAAATCCATCGGCAGCACCGGATGCACCACCTGAAAACGCTTGCCATCCATCAGCGAGCTGAAACGTTCGTGCGCTTCGACCAGATGCTGCGATTGCTGCTCGGCGACCTTATCCAACTCGGGCTGCAAACCCGCTATCAATTTCAACTCGTTGTCGAGGAAATTCGAACGTGCCTGCACCGAGAGGTCGGAGGAAGCCCGCGCCGCCGTGAGCAGTTCACGCGCCTGGACATGGTCAAAGATCTCTTTCTGTTGCGGCGTCCCCCGCCAACCCCAGAGAATCATCTCTTCGGCAACGATCTGGTGTTGCGCCTTGCGGTCTTCGATGACGTTGCGGCAACGGAAAAGCAATATCGTCGTTTTCGTCGTCACCTGGCGGGTACGGATGACTGCGGCGCGGGCGGCGCGTTTGCCGCTGCGGTTGACCGTGTTGGCCATCACCAGCTGACAAAGCTGCTCGACGAAGCGGTGGTTGCGCCCGAGGTAGTGATACCCTTCGGGGGTAGGGGACAAAAAGTTGACGCTGACCGTCTCGCCGGGCGGCAAAAGGCCGCGTAGTTGATCGGGGAAATTCGCGGTCACCAGGCGATAGCCCTTGGCCTCTTTGAGCACCTGCGCGCCAAAAAGGTTGCGTAGCGTGGCGGTAACGAAGTCTTCAACGGCATGCGGGTCACCGATCGCCTCGTCGACTTCTTTCAAGTCGGCCTCGATCTCATGGGCTTTGATCGCGTGCTGGGCAAAGATACTGCGGGAGGCCTTTTCACGTTCAGCGGCTTCTTCGACCTTACGCGTCACCTTGATTTTGGCCTCATCCGCTTCGCTGAACTGGCCGAAGTCGAAGGAGAGCTGATTCTTGTCCCGCCGCCGGGAAATCTCCCGGTCGGGATTGAGCAGCAGCGCCTGGGTAATGGTGTCGATGATGCTCTGGGAATCCTCCGGAAAGGGAACGTTGATGCCGATGGAGCGCTTAATCTCGCGGACTTTGCGCAGCAATACATCGAGGACAATGCCGTCGATGGGGTTGTCGGCACCGAAGAGAAGGCAGGCTTTAACCTCATCGGCCAACTGGCCGTATCGGTCGACACGCCCTTCGCGCTGTTCGAGGCGGTTGGGGTTCCAGGGCAGATCGTAATGCAGGACGGCCGTGAAATGCTCCTGCAGGTTGATGCCCTCACTGAGACAGTCGGTAGCCACCAGGACCCGCAGGGGGGAGCTGCCCATCTCGGCGATCTTCTGCTTGCGCAATTCATCCGGCAGTTCGCTGGTAATGACCTGCAGGTCGAGCTTGGGAAACTTCTTTTTCAATACCGGGGCAAGTTGCTCGCCGACGTAGTTGGCGGTGGCAATATAGCGACAAAAGATGACCGGGTTGAAGCCTTCTCTTAGCCATCCTTCGAGCAGCTTGAGCGCCACGGCCAGCTTTTGGTCATCCTTGAGATTGGCCAGGGCGGAGAGTTGCTGGGCGAAGCCGCGCAACTTCTGGCGCTGGCCGGCACTCCAGTCATTCTGTTCGATCACCTGGGTCGGCGTGTTGTCTCCTTCAAAGCCGAATTCGGTATCTCGTACCGGGTTTTCGCCGGCTTCTGCATCCTCGTTGGCGACAGTTTCATCGAGCACGATTGCGGGGAGAGCCGCGAGTCGGGTATTGAGCATCTCCACCCCGGCGGCGGGGCTCGACATCACGCCGCGCAGCAGGGCTAAAGCCGTCCAGTATTGGACCTTGCGCTGGCCACCACGCTCGGAGTCGGGAACAATTAGATGTTTGGCGAAATCGAGCATCTGATCAAAAAAGATCCGGTAGCCCATGGCCAGAACGTAGTCGGCCTCGAAGGCATCCCGTTTGGGGAATGGGGTCTCCTCTCCCAGCCATTTCTCAACGTCCCCGCGCTTGCGCTGGACAAAGTGCCGGGCCAGGTCGCGGCGCTGGGTTTGAGAAGTGTTGGGCAGGTCGACTTTTTCGAACTCGGGCTTAAGCAGACCGAGCAGAGAGTGAAATTCTTCCGCTTTGCCGCTGTGCGGGGTGGCGGTGAGGAGGACCAGTTGTTGCTGAGGCTTTTTCGCGATGCGGCTGACCAGATGATAGCGCTGCTGCTGGCTGGCCGAGGCGCCGGAAGGGCGGGCGCAGGTATGGGCTTCGTCGACAATGACCAGTTCCGGACACTGCTCGATGAAGACGTCGCGACGGGTGTCGGACTTGATGAAGTCGATGCTGATGACCTGAAAGGGATAGTAATCGTAGACGCTGGTATCGCCCTGTATTTGCCGATCGAGACGGGCCTGGGTACTGGAGCGGATAATGACGGCCTCCAGGCCGATCTTGTCGCGGATCTCCGCTTGCCACTGTTCGCAGAGATGGGGCAGGCAGATGACAGCGAAACGCTTGATCTTGCGCCGTTCCAGCATCTCCTTGGCGATCAGAAGAGCTTCGATGGTTTTGCCGACCCCGACATCATCGGCGATCAGTAAGCGTACGGAGTCCTGCCGCAGCCCCATGATCAGGGGAACCATCTGATAGGAGCGCGGTCGGAAAGAAAGTTTGGCCAGGGAGCGAAACGGTCCGGCACCGTTGCGGAAAGCGAGCCGAGCGGAATCGTAAAGGAGTCGGGCGGTGCTGATGTCACCCAAGTCGTCCCGGGTTGGCGGCGTAAAAATACTCTCTTGCGGTACATCGGAAGGGATGGCCAGGGGACGATAAATACCGGTGATCTCGTCGTCTGAACCACCCAGTGGCTTGACTACCAGCAAATCAGGATCGTCGGAGGGAAGAACAATCCAGTCGCGGCCACGCAGGGAAACCAGCTTGCCGGGTTGAAATGCAGTTTTCATCGCACCTTCCGGAAAAGATCGGGACGTTCGGCCACTTTCGCCGCCAAATTGTCCTTGTAGTAATAGACCCAGACTTCATCCCCCTGGGCCATGATCGCCTGACGTTTGATCTCGTCATCGGCCTGAATCGTCGGATCGTCGTGTGGAGTGCCGTCACAGAAAATCCAGATACGGGGCTCATAATAAAAGTCCGGACGAACGTAAATTCCCTCTACCGTTTTTTGCGCGGCATCGGGAAGACGCAGGCCGTTTTTGTAAAGATGGTCGAGAAATTCGCGCTCGGTTGATGAGGTGGGATCGATACCGCGCAGCAGTGCCTGGTAGTGATCGTCGTAGTTGGCGAAGCTCTTATTGGCCTGGATTTCGATCGAACAGATCCGCAGCTTTTCCAGAGCGTCTTGGATCAGATGGCGGTCGATGATTTTATGGTCGCGCTGATTGAAGTAGCTGAGCAGGTCATCGTAGGAGGCCGGCCCCTTGTAATTTTCATCATCGAAACAGCAAACAGTGATCGCCTGTTCGATCACATGGCGGAACACGTCGATCCGCTCTACAAATTGGGAAAGAATGCCGAGGCTCCCTTCGGCTGCTTCATAAAGGAGGATGTTGGGAGCTTCGGGATCACCGACGGTGACCACCCCGATTTCATTAGGCTCAACCTGGAAGACGCTTTCGATCGCTCGCTTCAGGGCGTACTGCAGAGTGATGACCCCGTCGGGCTTGAGTCCCAGCGGTTGAATCGGCTCGATATAAAGGGCATCGGCCAGAGTGGAGGTCCAAAGCTTGACCAGGCGAAAGGGTTCCCGTGCCGTGTTCTCTTCGCTGGGGGGAGCACTACGCCAGTCGCCGGAAATCATCCCCATGGCAAAACCGTCGGATTTTTGGGAGCGCCACTTGGTGTTGACGTGTACTAGGCGCGTAGCCGGAATGTAACGGAGATTGAGCAGATGACTTTCGCTGCTTGATACCATGGCCTTGCGGACCCGATCGACTTGGCCGCCGTCGATGGAAAAGTAGGTGCGGATCTCAAACCCCTTGGAAATCCTCTCTTCTTCTTCGCAGGTAATGCGCTCAATTTCTTGGCCCCGTGATTCAGCCATCTCGATCAGATCATGCAGGTGCTCCTTGTTGGCATTATCCCCGAGGTTGAGCCCGGAGAAGGGGCAGATTTCAAGGTCTTTCTGGTCTATCGGTAAGAAGTAGCCGGCTTTGGTGCTGATTTTGGCTTCGGAGAGAGAAGATTCGGCGTCTTGAACCACCAGTTGGCTCACCCGGTATTTGCGGCCGTTGTGATAAATGATGTTAAGTGGACCGAATTCTCGCAGGGCGATGGAGCGGGGCCGGGAAATGAACTCCCCTGATGAGTCCCCGGTGGGAAGGAATATTCTCAAGGGGAGCCGGGTAAAATTGTAGCCGGGGAGAAATCCTTCAGACGCCAGATAGCGATAGGGATAGAATTCGGAAAGTTCGGTTCTGGAGCCGAACATGTCGTTTCGCAGCAGATCGAGTTGACGAGTGGCTTGGTCCTGGCTGCGTTTATGTTTACGGTACTCGTCGCTGCCGAGAGTGAGGGTACCGCTTTCGATTTTTTGCGTGGCCTTGGTCAGGATCGTGCGGGCCGAGCGGTAGAGTCGCCTCCAGCGTACGAGGGACTCATCCAGATGGTC
>JAVEVM010000866.1:0-2566 GCA_034005055.1 Desulforhabdus sp.
CGGGGAGACAAGGTGTATCTCTGTTCTCCGGAAACGGTTGCGGCTGCGGCCCTAAAAGGGATCATTACGGATCCTCGCGAGCTGGGAAAGGAAATGGCCTATCCTCGAATCAAAGATCCGGATCGCTATATTATTGATGCGGAATCTTTCATTATACCTTCGGCCGAATTGCGCGATACCGCAGTGGTTCGTGGACCGAATATCAAACCCTTGCCGCATATGGATGAGCTTCCGGAAACACTTCGAGCGGAAGTTGTGCTCAAAGTCAAAGACAACCTCTCGACCGATGAAATCATGCCGGCCGGCAGCAAAGTCTTGCCATTGCGCTCCAACATCGAGGCGATCAGTCAGCACGTATTTTCCGCCGTAAGCCCCGGTTTCCATGAGAGATGCCTTGAACGAGGATCGGTCGTTGTAGTGGGCGGATACAACTACGGCCAGGGGTCGAGTCGTGAACATGCGGCGCTGGCTCCTCGATACCTGGGAGTGAGAGCGAAGATCGTCAAGAGCTTTGCCCGTATTCACATGGCGAATCTCTGCAACTTCGGGATTCTTCCACTTACTTTCGCCGATCCGCACGACTACGATCTGATCGATGAAGGAGCGATGCTGATTTTCCCGCAGGTAAGGGAACGGGTCGAAAGAGGCGATCTCGAAATACCGGTCCTGGTTGACGACAAAGAGATCATCACCCGACTGGAGGTTTCCGATCGTCAGCGAAAGCACCTGGTGGCAGGCGGAGCCCTCAACTTCGTGAAGGCATTACCATCAAATCTCACTGGAGGCAGGCATGGAGCAGGAAGTACGTATTAAGAACACGGGGCTGCGCGGTGTAACTGTTGCCGACACTAAGATCAGCTTCATTGACGGTGAAAAAGGAATCCTCATCTACAGAGGGTATCGCATAGAAGAATTGGCGGAAAGATCGTCATTTGTCGAAACGGCTTATCTGCTGCTCAACGGTTCGTTGCCCGGCCGGGCGGAGCTGAACAAGTTCGACGAACAGCTCATTAAAGCGAGAGCTCTTCCCGACTTTCTTTACGGAAGCATGCGCAAGTGGCCGAAAGAGGCGGACCCGATGGATGTGCTTCAGGCCGCTGTGCCCCTGTTGGCCATCGCCGACAAGGACCTTGCAGACGACTCAAAGGAAGCCAATCTGCGCAAGGCGATCCGCCTCATTGGCCGTATTCCGGCTGTCGTGGCCGCATGGCACCGAATCAGGAATAATCTGGAGCCTCTGGCGCCGGACGACGCTCTGTCCCACGCGGCAAATTTCTTGTGGCAGCTGCACGGAGAAAAACCTGATCCGGAGGCGGCCCGGCAACTTGACGTGTGCCTGTTGCTGCACGCCGATCACACCTTTAATGCATCCACATTTGCGTGCCGCGAAGTAGTTTCCACCAGAGCCCATATGTATGCAGGCGTTGCAGCCGGAGTGGGAGCCCTTTCCGGCAGCTTGCACGGAGGAGCAAATGCCCGGGTGGTGAAAATGGTCCGTCAGCTCGAGACCGAGAACGATTTGGCCGGCTGGATCAAAGATCGTTTGGAGCGAGGTGAAAGAATTATGGGTATGGGCCACGCTGTCTATAAGACTACCGACCCGAGGGCCATCATTCTGAAGAAAGCCTCTGAAAGACTGGGCAAGAAGGCAGGCAATGAGAACTGGTACAAATTGCTCAGCAAAATCGAAGAGCTTGCCGTCAAAGAATTCGAGAGTCGAGGGAAAACCACGATCAAGCCCAACGTCGACTTCTACAGCGGCTCCGTATACCACATGCTGGGAATTCCAACCGATCTGATGACGCCAGTGTTTGCCATAGCGAGAACTTCGGGCTGGTGCGCCCATATCATTGAAGAAAAATTCGCCGAAGCCCAGGAAAAGCCTGCTCTGTATCGGCCTGAGGCAGAGTACGTAGGCCAATATTGCGGTGCGATGGGCTGTGAATACCGGCCACTGAACGAAAGAGGCGAGTGAGCCAACAATCGGTTGCTCTTTTCCTTTTCTTCTGCACCAGGCGCCGAGACATCATGCCGAACTTGGGCCAACGGTTGCTACTCTTCAGAGGGCCGCAGCGCAAGTTCAGCGGAATGCGCTCTGCAAAAGCAATTGAATCAGTAATCTCAACTTCCACTTAATTGCTTATCGCATCAAGCTTATATGCTTCTCTTTTGCTCTTACCGCACACTCGCGCAAAAAAAGCCTCCGGCAGATGTCTCTGAGCCTTCGGCCGACGGCGGAAATTAATAATCTGCAGCTTCAACTGTACTGTATAGCTGGAAGGATAAGCACATGGCACTGAGATTTGACGTTGTGATTGTGGGCTCCGGACTGGCCGGCTTGAGAGCGGCCATAGAGCTTGCCGGCCATGCCAGGGTCGCACTGATCAGCAAGGTGTACCCGACAAGGTCTCATTCCGGCGCCGCTCAGGGAGGTGTCGCCGCGGCTCTGGGCAATGAAGAGCCGGATTCCTGGGAATGGCACATGTACGATACCGTAAAAGGAGGAGATTACCTTACCGATCAAGACGTCGCAGAGATCATGGCGCAGGACGCCCCGCGCGCAGTG
>JAVEVM010000022.1:0-11584 GCA_034005055.1 Desulforhabdus sp.
TTGGCCGAGTATTTTCTTGCCCGCTTTGCCGATGAAATGGATATTGACAGCCCCGGCATGACCGATGCCGCCAAGAATATCCTCACCAGCTATCACTGGCCGGGCAATGTTCGCGAGCTTGCCAATACCGTTCAGAAAGCCCTGATCTTTAGTCGCGGCTGCCCCATTTGTCAGGAGGATATCTCCCAGGCAATTTATGGCAGAACCGGTGAAGCAAAGAGCCCGGAGGAGGGATCTGATGAGGAGGTGCGCCAATGGATTCGCAAGGCCCTGGCGAGCGGTGCCAACCAGAACTTGTTTGATTCGCTAATGGATCGACTCGCCAGTACTATAATCAATGAAGCACTCATCCTGACCGGTGGGAATCGCAGCCGCACCGCAAAGCTTCTTGGCATTTCCCGGCCTACTCTCCTTTCCAAAATTGAAAAATACCGCCTCAAGATCGAGACTTCGGTTACCAGTGACTGACAACGCCTTTTGGGGCAAGGAGGAAAATAGATGCAATACCTGACGATTCCCGGTACAGATCTGTGCGTTTCCAGAATATCCCTGGGCACTTGGGCCATTGGCGGGTGGATGTGGGGCGGCACCGAAGAAAGAGAATCTATCGAGACCATTCACGCTGCATTGAACAAAGGGGTTAACCTCATCGACACGGCCCCGGTGTACGGCTTTGGAGCTTCGGAACAAATTGTCGGCAAGGCGGTCGAAGAATACGGCAAACGAGGTGAGCTCTTCCTCTCAACCAAGGCCGCTCTGGAGTGGAAGGACGGCAGGGTCTTCCGCAATGGCTCGAGGGACAGGGTGATGCGGGAGATCGAAGATTCGTTGAAGAGGCTGCGTACGGATTACATCGATATCTATTTCGTCCACTGGCCGGATCTTACCCGACCGATCGCCGAAACCGCCAAGGCGATGCGCGATCTTTATGAGCAGGGAGTCATTAAGGCGGTGGGCGTGAGTAACTTTACTCAGGATCAAATGGAGGCTTTCCGCTCCGAGTCTCCACTGCACGTATGCCAGCCACCTTACAACATTTTTGAGCGCGGGATCGAATCCGACATTAAGCCTTACTGCGAGCGAAACAGTATCACGCTCATGGCCTATGGGGCACTGTGCCGAGGCTTGCTTTCGGGAAAAGTGAGTAAGGAGCGAAAATTCGAAGGGGATGATCTACGAAAAGTAGATCCCAAATTCAAGGAGCCGCGTCTTAGCCAGTACCTTAAGGCCGCAGACAAGCTGCAGAAGCTGGCCGGAAAACGGTTCAACAAGAGCCTTGTGGCATTTGCTGTGCGCTGGGTTTTCGAAAAAGGAGCTCCAATCGCCATCTGGGGCGGACGCACACCCTCACAAATGGCTCCAATCGACGAGATCGTGGGCTGGTCGATGGATCTGGCAACCCTTTCCACAGTGGATTCCATCCTGGCAGAGTTTGTCAAGGCTCCCGTAGGTGCAGAATTCATGGCTCCGCCGACCGGCCTGACCGGCTAAGCTGAAAAGAAGATCTGCTTAGCGCCATATCCGGTGTGATTGTGGGACGCCCGATTATTTATTGTCTTGTTCAGTCAGGAAGCTTCTGAACCAGGGCGGGTTGAAGATGAGGATATAGGCAAAAAGCAGGGCTCCCAAAGGTAGAAAGAACAGAACGGCATCCACCACTATGATGCCGACAGCGAACAGGATGCGCCCAATAATGCCCATTTCGGCTCCCCACCTTCTATTGCTGGTGGTAAGGAAGAGGCCAACTGGCGCCTGATTGATCAGTCTGAATGTCCATTACAGTTTTTCCACGGCCCCGTAGGCGGCTTGCATCCTTTCGCGCAGCAGGAAGCAAAACCTCTCCATCAGCTTAAAGCCCAGTTCTTTATCTTTCAACATCATGTTGCGCAACTCGGAGCCCTTGAGCGTCAAGACCAGGGTGGGCTGCTGACAATGAGCGGTTGACATGAGAATATGGGGCTCGCCCAAAAGAGTCGACCAGGAGCCCAGCAGCTTTCCTTTACCAAGGCTGTCAATGGTTATCTTCCCTTTGCGTGTGCCCAAATCGACGGACCGCTCCAGAACCACCCTGCCGTCCGCGACAATGTAGATGTGCTCACCAAAGTCACCCTGTTGAAATATGTCTGCTCCGGCAGCATATTGCATCGCCTGGCAGAGCCCGGCGATGGCAGAGTAATGACTTTCTTCAAGGTATCTGAAAAACTCGCTGTTTTCCAATGTCCGCACTATTTCCTGGTGTTCCATTGATAAACTCTCCGCAGTCAGTTCCGCGTTTTTTGGAGACTCATCGGCGTGCTTAATAATTTATTTTCCGCCGTTTGACAGCCAAGATTCACTCCAGCAAGATAGCACGTTCTCATGCGGAAAGCCACCTTTGGAATGTTAACTACTCTTATTCCCGACTGCCGCCGGGGAAGGGAGCTCATTTTTCGAGCCACTCCTCAAGAGTGGGTGGGGGCGTCACAAACTCGGAGAAAGCCTTCCATTCGCATTGGGCGGTCAGCTCTACGCCTGCCTGCATCACAGAAACGCGCTTGTCCGATGAAACCACCACCACAATGACGTTCCTGTTCTGGGCGGTGAACCTGAGCGCAGAATTGAACCGTGCGCCTCTCGCCCGGTCTTCCCCCTTAATAGCGCGGCCGTCCAGGAGGCAGGCGAAAGCGTGCAGATGCATGTCAACGCCTATATGGAGAGCGCCGTCGATATTTGCCAAAGCCTTGGACAGCTCGAATAAATCCGCCTCCTGCAGGTCCAGCGGGTGCTCGAGCTTTTGGCCGGAAGTCTCGAGAGGCGTCGCATTGAGGTCGATTACAATCGTGCAACCTTGCCGCAGCTCAATCGTTTCGTGGACTATACTGGATACGATCTGAAACAAGCGGTCCGTCAAAGAGCGCTCGATGGGCGATTCGAGCAGCGCCTCTTCGAATTCCACCAGCTTGGGTTTACGATTGCTGGAATGAAAGGTGCCATCGGAAAAGCTACAGACCAGATTCCCGGCAAGTTTAAGGAATCCGTGACCGCCCCTGAAGTCCGCGCTTATGCGGCATTTGGGCATTCTGCCCGCTGCAATGCCGACGATATTCTTGCCGTCGGATACCAGCACTCGTTCGGAATCCTCAGCGGCTATGAGAAGCTTTCCAACGTGCTTGTGGTTTTTGAGGCTCGGTTGCTCCAAAGGGGGGAATCGGACCAAAAAATCCACCTTCGATAATTCGGTTGGCTCAACACATACCAGCTTTCCTCGAGGCCAGGCGCCTTCTTCCGGTGTTCTGGAGATGCCCAGAACGGCATCAAGAATAGGGTAGACTTCTATTTGTGTGTCCCAACCGAACATAATGTTCAGTTCGTCTCGGATATGGTCCCTAACCGCATGAGTTTTATATTCGCGAATAACATATCGGGAACTGCCGAGATAGACTGAGTCTTCGTTGGCAAAATCATGTGCCAGAAGACAGACGGCGTGCTCCAGCCACCTCTCGGTCGGACCGATGGAGCACATGTCGGGGTGGTGCTCGGTGAACCACATCTGATAGAAGATCGAGCGCGTCATTCCACCAAAGGAAATAAGCCCGGCAAGCTCCAGATTCTTTTCGGGGTAGATATGCCAGTAGAAGTCCAGATCCGAAATGGCGGGTGCATTCAGACGCCACCGATCGGAACCGAGATAGAGCTCTTGAAGCTTCGGTTGGTGGCCTTGGAGTAGATTTTGCGGATCGTAGATACGGATCGGATCATTCGGCCTTTCTGCATAAATTAAGGCGGCGCGGCAAGACCCGGAAAACGAGGAAAGACCTTCACACAGCCCATCAACCATTCGAAAGATACATAGATTCTTTGTCGAATTACTAAGCATTGGCACCCCAGCCGGATTCACTTCATCGTGATAGGATTTCTACAGCTGCCGATCAGGATCGATAAAATAGCGGGCTCCCCTTTATTGTCAAAGTCTGAATTGGTTTTTGCAACAAAAATCATTCACGTAGCTGAGCCGCCTCTGCCTTTTACAATATGTAAAAAATACTGACAGAATGGCTGACGAGCGCCAGCCCGACAGATCCCCAAGCTGCACGTAATTCGTATTGTAATCACCGTATTAGCAGAATCGAAATAGTCCGGCCGGCTTTGGCATACCCTTTGCCCACGCAAGCTATCGAATCTTTTTAAGAGAAGGGGTAATGGGCAATAGATTCCATATTCTAATTGCAGATCGCAACCGTCACGTGCGGGAGTTCCTGAGGCGCGAGCTCATTTCAGAAGGCTACCGGGTGCAAGTAGCCAAAGATGACAGAGAACTGCTGAGCATGATCGATATAGAGGCTCCGGATCTGCTCATCCTTGATCTCGAGATTCCATACGGCGGAGGCCTGGCTGTGCTGCACAGCCTTAAAGACCGCAATCCTCCCCTGCCTGTGGTAATCCACACGTTTCTGACTGAGTATGCGAGCCACCCCGTCGTGCAGGAGCAGGCATCTTTCGTGGAGAAAATGGGCAACATAGACGTTCTGAAAGCTGCCATCCTGGAAATGCTGAAGAAGAGTTATCCATATAAGTTCGGTCCTCTTGAGAAGAATTGCCGGCACCGGATCGAAGACGAAAGCTAACAAAGAGTAAGAGCATGGACAAGCAGGCGGACTTCTACAAATCGTTCACCAGGAACATGATGCTGATTGTGATCCTTGTGTCCTTTACTCCCCTTGTGCTCATCAGCGGCATCGTCGGCTATGAGTTCCATACCTCCTATCAGCAGAAGGTCATAGCACACCTGGAAGAACTGGTGCAAAAGCACAGACAAAACATCGATGTTTTCCTGGACGAAAAACTTGCCAATATTCGCGTGCTGGCAGATACGTTCAGCTATGAGCAGTTGGTCGACCAGTCGTTTCTGCGAAGAAAGCTGGCGCTGTTTCAAGAAAATTACGGCGGAGCCTTCGTGGACCTCGGGGTGATTGACGAAAACGGCTTGCAGGTCTCTTATGCGGGGCCATTTCAGCTGGGCAAAGCAGTGTATTCGCAGGCCGAGTGGTTCAAGAAGGCGATGCAAAATCCTTATTTCATCAGTGATGTGTTTCTCGGACTTCGCGGCCTGCCGCATTTCATAGTGGCCGTTCAGCATGAATGGCAAGGCAGGAAGTGGATACTGAGATCCACCATTGACTTTGTGGCCTTCAATAACCTGGTGGAAAACATTCACATCGGCAAGACGGGATTGGCCTTCATCGTGAACAATGATGGAGAATTTCAAACCAAGCCGCGTCTGGAAGCCCCCATGAACAGGGAGTTTTTTAAGGGACTGAAAGACAATGTCCGGGAGCATTTCGTTGCGGTCGGTGAAGGCTACGTGGATGCGCCCGAGCAAACCTGGAAAAGTCGCAACACCGAAGGCCAGGTGACGGTTGTAAAGGCGGTAAACAGTGCGGGAGAACCGTGCATTTATGTGATGACGCCGCTCAAGAACGGTGACTGGATTCTGGTTTATCAGCAGGAAGAAAGCGACGCTTTCCTAGAGTTCTATCGGGCGAGAAAGCTGGCTTTCGGCATCATATTCCTGGGTGGATTGGCAATAATTTTCACCGCCTACATCATCTCCAGAAGAATGGTTAATCAGATCGCCGAGTCGGAGCGCGAGAAAGAGATGATGAACGAGCAGGTGATCGAGGCCGGGAAGCTGGCGTCGGTCGGCGAATTGGCGGCCGGGATTGCGCACGAGATCAACAATCCGGTGGCCATAATGGTCGAAGAAGCCGGGTGGATTGAAGACTTGCTCAGCGAGGAGGATTTGCAAGCAAGCGAGAATCTCGAAGAATTCAAAAGGGCTTTGAAGCAGATCAAAACTCAGGGTGTTCGATGCAAGGAGATCACTCACAAGTTGTTGAGCTTTGCCAGGAAGACCGACCCGAAGCTGAAAATGGTTTCCTTGAACGATCTGCTCGAGGAAGTGGTGGGGCTTTCCGAACAGTCTGCAAGATACGGCAATGTGAAGATCATCAAAAACCTGACACCGAATCTTCCTGTCATCTCGGTATCCCCTTCTGAGATGCAGCAGGTTCTGCTGAATCTGATCAATAATGCCATTGATGCCATGGACAACAGGGGTGGGCAATTGGAGATCACCACCCGGATGGAGAACGACTACGTGGTTGTGGATGTGGCTGATAGCGGCCACGGTATCCCCAAAGCCGATTTACAAAGGATATTCGATCCGTTTTACACCACCAAGCCGGTCGGCAAGGGAACCGGACTGGGGCTGTCCATCTGCTACGGCATTGTTAAGAAAATGGGCGGCGAGATTACAGTCAACAGCGCAGTGGGTCTTGGGACGACTTTCCATGTCAGAATTCCCGTTTCACAGGAAAACAAAGTCGATGTTGACACCTAAGCAGGACTACCCCAGGCGGGGCTTTAGCAGGGTGCCTCACCGACACACGGACGAGCGGGGCGATGGCTGGTGGAGGTGAGTGCTCACAAAATCTTCAAAAGCGGTGCTTATAGCTGAAATTTATGAATTAGAAGGAGAAAAGATGATTCCAGCAGTGATTCTTTTGGTTGATGACGAGGTCCCTTTTGTGGAAGCGATGACCAGGCGTCTGAAGAAAAGAAATCTGACCGTCTTGTCAGCTTTCAGTGGCCTTGAGGCGCTTGAGAAGTTGGCTGCGGATGCGAGTATCGACGTTGTGGTTCTGGATGTCAAGATGCCGGGAATGGATGGAATAGAGACGTTGCGCGAAATAAAGAAACGGTATCCTTTGACCGAGGTGGTCATGCTGACCGGCCATGCCACGGTGGAAACCGCTATTGAGGGAATGAAGCTGGGAGCCTTCGATTATCTCATGAAGCCCTGCGATATGGATGAATTGCTGGCTAAAGTGGCAGAGGCGAAGTCGAAAAAAAGCAGCCACGAGCAAAAGATTATTGAAGCCCGGGTGAAGGAAATCGCCTTACGGCGAGGGGATTAGGAAAGCAACATGGTCTCCAATGAAAAGCATCTTAATGAGCCTAAACGGCTCCTTCTGGTCGATGATGAGAGGGGTTACGTGAATGTTCTGGCTAAAAGAATGGCCAAGAGAAACATTCAAGTCACACCCGCTTATTCCGGTGCTGAGGCCATCCAGGCGCTGCGCAGACAGGATTTCGATGCGGCCGTACTGGACCTTAAGATGGAAGATATGGATGGAATCGAGGTACTCAAAATCTTTCAGAAAATGGATCCGGATATGCCCGTTATCATGCTGACCGGCCACGGTTCGGAAAAAGCTGCACGGGAAGGAATCGAATATGGTGCTTTCGGTTACCTGACCAAGCCATGCGACCTCGATGAATTGATCGCAAAGATCAATCAAGCTTTCGAATCAAGGAGGTGATTCAAGTGAATGCAGATGCATTCAGCGTTCTTCTGGTGGATGATGAACTGGAATTCCTGGAAACCTTGGTGAAAAGGCTCAAGAAACGGAACCTGTGCGTTCAAGGAGCCAAGAGTGGGGAAGAAGCGCTGCAGATGCTGAAGTCGGAGCAGCCCGATGTCGTGCTGCTCGACGTTAAGATGCCGGGTATGGACGGCATTGAGACACTGCGGCAAATCAAAAAGCTTTACCCCCTGGTGGAAGTCATCATGCTCACCGGCCATGCCAGTATGGAAGTGGCTATCGAAGGGATGGAGCTCGGGGCATTCGACTACTTGATGAAGCCAATGAACATAGATGAGCTCCTATACAAATTGCAGGATGCTTACCAGAAAAAGTCGCTGCAGCGACGGAAAATCAAAAAGATGAAGGAGGTGGTAGGGACAGGCGATTCTGGCGATTGAGCGAATGGGGCTTGAAGAGTGGATTGTTCAGCTTTGTGAGGTTTCCCCTTAGCGTGCTGATGAGTTGGACCTTAGGTAATTCTTATTGAAAACAAATGCGGGAGGTAGAATTAATGAAACGGGCGAGGCAATTTTACAACATGCTTATAATGGCTTCGGTGGCTCATGCAAAATGGGACTACGAGACCTCGTTGAACATCATGCAAAGTAAAAAAAGGCGATGGATTCTGGGGCTCATGATACTACCGATCGTTCTGGTCTCCGTTGCACTGGCCGCCACCGATCTGCCTCAGATTCTGGGAGGCAAAGAAGCTTACAGTCCTGCCTATTATACCGGTTTTATTTTTCTGGTATCCATAGCCATTGGTCTGTGTGCCGGTCTGATCACCGGTGCCATCGGGGCCGGTGGCGGGTTCATCATCACCCCTGCACTTATGAGCGCCGGCATTAAAGGTATCTTGGCTGTCGGTACCGACCTTTTTCATATTTTTGCCAAAGCAATTATGGGCACCGTTGTGCACAAAAAGCTGGGCAATGTTTCGGTAGGTCTGGCAGTTGCGTTTCTGGTCGGTTCCGGCCTCGGGGTCACCGGAGGTGGGGTGATCAACCGAACCCTGTATGAAACAAATCCGGTCCTGAGCGACACTTTCATCAGTGTCGTATACGTAGTTTTGCTTGGGTTTCTGGGCATTTATGCAATGATTGACTTTCTGAGGCTGAGTCGATCAGGTGAAGATGTGGGCGCCCATGCCGGCGAAAGTGCCCACGGGGCAGAAGCGGCCAGCGGCAAAAAAGGGCTTCCCGCCAGGCTGCAGTCTGCCAAACTGCCCCCCCTGATTGCCTTTGATGAAGACCTGGTACCCGGCGGGAAACGGATCTCTGGAGTATTTGTGGCGTTGTGCGGCGCCGTGGTCGGTTTTGTGGCCGCCATCATGGGCGTGGGCGGAGGATTCTTGACTTTCCCCATGTTTGTTTACATTCTCGGTGTGTCTTCGTTCACTACGGTTGGGACCGATATTTTGCAGATCATTTTTACCGCCGGCTACGCCGCCATTGCCCAGTACGCTATTTACGGATTCATCTTTTACACCCTGGCAATGGGGATGCTGCTGGGCTCTCTTATCGGTATTCAGGTTGGGGCCCTCACCACCAAAGTGGTCAAAGGCATTTACATCAGGGGCTTCTATGCCATGGCGGTGCTTGCCGGTTTTGTCAACCGCCTGTTTGCACTTCCGGGCAAGCTCGGAGAGATGGAGATCATCACTATTTCCAAGCCGCTTGCCAAGACCCTGGCCATGCTCGGGAACTGGGCGTTTTTTATCGTTGTCGGCGTCTTCGCGGTCTGGGTAATCGGCAAATTTTTCAGCAATATGAAAGTATTGAGAGGGGAGGTATAAGTCTATGTTGATTGTTGACAAGAAGGAATTCAGCTTAGGCGCGCTGTTGGCGATCAGCTTTTTGGTCGTCTTGGTTATCATGTTTCTTCCATTGTTCGGCGGCAGGAATGCGTTTGAGGCTTCGGATCGGTTGTTCAACTCCATTGCCAAAGGATCGACTTACTACATCCCCAATGTGCTCAAGCAAAACGAGGAGTTCAAGGGCAAGTCCTTCGATGTCTCCATCCAGCTTGCCAATGAAGAGATGTTGAAAAGGGCCAGCCAGCTCTTTTTTGATGCGGGCGCCTCCGTAAGCTTGGAGGGGGATCAATTGAGAGTGCAAGGGGACCTTGGCAAGACGCTGGATCTGGCCTTACAACATTCCGACACCGTATTCCACAACCGTGGCGATGAACTGGCGCAGAAATATGGCTATAGTCAAAAAGAGGTCCTGTTTACCTGGCATAGTGCTTTCAAGGCCTTGAGCAGGGCACTGACCCGGCAGGAGAAGTTCAAAGAGGCCACGTGGATTGACGAGGCGAGCAAAAGGTCGATTGAGGTCGCCTATAACTTCTACAAGATCGAACCGAGATCGGCGGGTTCCGCGGCCGGCATCCTGAGCTTTTCGCTGGTTTTTTATGTGATTTACACCATGTGGTGGGGTTATGCAATTCTCTTTATGTTCGAAGGGTTGGGCCTGCAGATGAAGTCGGGAAAAAAGAAGGAAGTATAATTCATTTAACGACAACTTACCCAATGATTCTGTGCCGGTTTTAACGAGCGGTTGGCGATTGGTGCCGACCGCTTTTTTCCCGGCAACTCGCTTTCTGTTTGGGAGCGAATCAGGGTGAGGTGAGGGAGCAGGCGGCACGGTTTTGAATTCGGGCCCACGGTATGAGGCGCCGGCAAAGGCTGACCATGTTCGAGTTTCTAAGAAAAATTTTATCAAAAGGGCGGCAGGAAGAACGCCCCCCCATGGACGTAGAAGAGCTTCGGACCACGTTCAAGGCCCGTTACCATCATTTTAAGCTGCTTCTAAACGCCAATAACAAAGCCCTTGAAATGATGACGGAAATGGAAAGTGCTCTGCATGGCAACCGGCCGTTTGGGATGTCATTCATCAGGGCCACCTGCACCGCCATATCTGCCAATGTTTTTCAGATTGTCAAGAACTTAAACGAGCTGGCGCCGGGTAGTTACGATCAGTTGTATGATAGGTTCAAAGAAATCCAAGGAGAAATCAGCCGTTTGCTCAATGCCCGTGAACAGCCCAGGGGTGACAGGCTGATCATCCCTCTGAGGGAGATCGATCGGCATATGACCGATCAGGTGGGGGGGAAAATGGCCAATGTCGGTGAGGTTGGAAATCGAATCGGCCTGCCGGTACCGCCTGGTTTCACCATCACCGCCCTCGCCTATCATCGTCTGATGGAGCACAATAAGCTTCAAGTGGAAATCGACCGTCGCATTCAAGCGACCGTTGCCGAGCGGATGGATGAGCTTTTCAGGCTGAGCGCGGATATTCAGCAGTTGATTATCCGCTCCGAGGTGCCTGAGGATCTGCAAAAAGCCATCCTCGGGGCCTACGCGGAAGTTGAGAGAGAGCTCGGGCCGGGCGTGCGGGTATCCTTGCGCAGTAGTGCGCTGGGAGAGGACATGGCCGGTACCTCTTTTGCCGGACAGTACCGTTCCGAGCTGAACGTCAGTGCGGAGCACATCCTCCATGCCTACAAGGGAATAGTGGCGAGCAAATACAGCCTGCAGGCCATGACTTACCGTTTGAACCGCGGTATTCCAGACGAGTATGTTTCCATGAGTGTGGGCTGCATGGCCATGATCCATGCCGCTGCCGGTGGTGTGATGTATTCAAGCAATCCGATGGATATAAGGGACACTTCGATCATCATCAATTCCGTCTGGGGATTGCCGAAATCCGTGGTGGACGGCAGCGTAACGCCCGATCTGATCACCGTATCGCGGGATGAGCCGCTCAAGGTCATCGACAAACAAATCCGGGTCAAAGACCGTAAATTTGTCTGCTATCCGGATGAAGGGGTGTGTCGTATGGATTTGACCGGTGAGAACAGCGCTCTTCCGTCCATTACCGACGAGCAGGCAGTCGAGTTAGGCCGGATGGCAATACGGTTGGAAGATTATTATGGATCGCCCCAGGACATCGAATGGGCGATCGATATCGACGGCTCCATCTTCGTGCTGCAATGCCGGCCTCTTCAGCAGATGGAATCGCACCGGCCGGCCCCTGTACAATCTGACCAAGCCCCGGCAGACGATTCGGTCATCCTGCAAGGTGGAGTCACGGCCAGTCCGGGAATCGCATGCGGTCCGGTTTACGTCGTGAGAAAAGACATGGATGCTCTGCGATTCCCCGAAGGCGGTGTATTGG
>JAVEVM010000867.1:0-2564 GCA_034005055.1 Desulforhabdus sp.
GCCAAGCAGAATATAATCCTGCGTCTACTCCTACCTGTTCAATCGTTTGTATGCCTCGTCTATCCAGTCATTGATATTGGAAAGCTTTCTCTCTGTCTCCCTGATCGCATCTTCGTTCTCATCGATCCACCCTTCCACGACGCTCCTGAAACAACAACCAAGGGGCACGGTTCCTTCTCGCAGATGTAAGAAACGAAGTCATGGATCAGGTGAGCTGTTTTTGGACATGCCGGGAGAGTAAAGTTATGAGCGGGCTCGAGTGCCTATGCGCAGCAAGCCACGCCTGTAGTTGCAGAAGGTGAGCTTTACAGGAATCAAATGAGTGAGAAAAGGCTTTGACGGTGGGGATGCCGGCGTTGTGGCATTCGACCGGTTGCTGGCGGGCGCTCTATGAATTTTTCAGAATCGATTTGGGCCGGTTTTTCGGTAAACTAAACGGCGACGGGCTGAGCTCTTGTCCCATTCTTTAGGGCAGCCCAACCCGTGCCGCGTGCTTGAAAAGCTTAAAGGCCGAAGCTTGCAGCAGACGTTGTCGGCGTCTGCTTGCAGCGCGGCGAAAGACGACGACGCATCCGTCGGTTAAGTGGTCTGCTGGATGGCCGATAGCTGCCAGTTGGAGCCGGACCCGATATCCCGGCTGAATGTCCAATACTCCTGAAACTTCACCGGACTGAGCCGATCGCCTTCAACCACCTCTCCGGTCTTATCGTCCACCGTGTAGTCCAGAAGGTTGGCCGTAAAGAGGACGGTGACAAAGTCTTTGCCCGTCTCCTGCCAGATCTCGCTGAGCTCCACTTTGCGAACGGCAATATTTTCCAGCCGATTGATCCGGCCCTGTTGTGCCATTGCACCGAATTCTTTGCGGAACATCTCCGCCATCTCAGGAGTCAGTATTTTTTCAATGCCGTCAAGACTGCGGTTCATCCAGGCTGCCTGGATGCGGAAAAACATATCCTGCGCCGTATCTTTGAAAGCCTCTTCGCTGAAGGAGGAATCGAATTGACGCACCTGGGCAAGACCCGCGTCCTTTTCTCCCGACCATGGGATGGGTTGCTGAGCGCCACCGGAAGATGGCTCAATACGTGCGTATTGGGAACCTCCTCCGGAGTTGGAATCGCCTGCATTATAGTAGCCGGTCGAGGCAGAGCTTTGCTGCTGTCGTCTGCGGAAAAACTTCATGGCAAAATAGATCAGCAGGCCGATCAGCGCGATGTCCATCAACCCAATGCCTCCGCCGCCAACGCCTCCGCCCGCGGCTGCGTGGCCACTGCCTCCAAACAACATGCTGCCGAGGAGGCCGCCGGCCAGGCCGCCCATCAGTCCCTGCGTGAACGGGCTGCGGCTCCAGCCGCCCGAATACGGTTGATTGGCGGTCTGCGACGAGCTGCCGGAAGAGGTCCCGTAGCGAGAGCTGGAAGATGGATTCGAGGGCGAGCTCGGCGTTGAATAGGATCGGCTGCCGCGGCTGCCGAAAGATTTTCCTCCTCCAACTCGTGCCCAGGCCTGCGCTTCAATGACCAGCGAGATTGCGAAAACCAGTATCATCAAGAAAACGAGTGGAACTTGACGGTCTTTTTTTGGCTTCATTCGAGTTTTTCTCCTTGTCAAAATCATCAACATGCAAAGGCGGCTGCATTTGAATCTGCAGAGTTTTTCAGCCCGATTTTTAACAAACGGGAGGCCGGAAGGCAATCTAAACCGCTGACGACGCGGTCGATTTTGTCTTTTGAGGGGATCGCTTTGGCCTGTGTTCGGCAGCCCTTCGAGAGGCGCAAAGAGCCTTTCCTCTGTTGACAATTTCCGCCATCCCTGTTCTTTTGATACGCGCGTCTTGCCGGAGCGGAAGCTGCTCACGTCTCCGGTGCTGTTTGCGAAACTTCGATGTGCCGGGCTGTTGCCTGAGAAAAGAACCGCAATGACTCTGATAGCGATAGTCGGCCGACCCAATGTCGGCAAATCAACCCTGTTCAACCGAATTCGTCGCAGGCGCCAGGCGCTTGTGGACGACCTGCCGGGTGTTACCAGGGACCGCAACTACGCACAGGTAACATGGGAAGGCAAATCTTTCACCCTTATCGATACGGCGGGATTCGTGAGCGAGGAGTTTAAAGAGCTGGACGAACAGACTCGCGAGCAAATTCGGCTGGCCCTCGACGAGGCGGACCTGATTCTATTTGTGGCTGACGGCAAGACCGGTCTGCACCCGGCGGACAAAGTACTGGTGGATCTGCTGCGGCGCACGTCCAAGCCGGTATTTTATGCCGTCAATAAGATTGATGGTCCCGAGCATGCCCCCAAGATGACCGATTTCTACGAGCTCGGTTTGGATCGGATCTACCCGGTGAGTGCGGCCCACGGCTTTGGCGTGGGGGAGATGATGAGCGACCTGCTCAGCGGGGTGCCGGCATTGGAGCAGGAGCATGAGGAGAAGCCCGAGGTCATTCGGGTCACAATAGTGGGACGTCCCAACGTGGGGAAATCGACCCTGACCAACCGCATCCTGGGCGCGCCCAGAGTTATCGTCGATTCGGCTCCGGGCACCACCCGGGACGCTATTGATTCTC
>JAVEVM010000868.1:0-2563 GCA_034005055.1 Desulforhabdus sp.
GAAGCCACACGCGGCTGGAGCGGCAGCGGCAAAATTCTGGCTGAAGGCGTACTGCTGTTGGCCATCAGTTACCTTACGGGAATCTCTCAAGAGAAGGAGTCGCCGGCGCGGAAGGCGTTGGCGTGGCTTGGCGGCCTGGCATTGATCCCTGCCGCAGGAGCCGTGATGTGGTCGGGCACATGGAGTTTCCATGGCGCGCGCTCACTGCCGGCAGGCATTCTTATACCGGTATGGACAGCGGCCCTGGCGCTTCCTCTTGTCCTGGCATGGTGGCTTCGCGGCAAAGCTTTCTGGATAAACCTCATTGCCGCGCTTTGGGTGCTCATGCTGGGTGCGACGGCTCTCCAGATGCCTGTGGGGGGCGAAACCCTGCTGCGCCAAGCTTGGCGCGAGCTTGGGCCGTATGGGATGTGCGCGCTGGGTTCCATCGGATTGATCGCGTGGGGCGTGAAAGAGGCGCGCAGGGAGCGCATCAATCTGGGTGTCGCCGGGTTTGCGCTGACAGTGCTTTTCTTTTACTTTTCCAATGTGATGGATAAACTCGGCCGTGCGGCGAGTCTCGTCGGGTTGGGTGTGCTGTTTTTACTGGGAGGATGGTTACTGGAAAAGATGCGCCGTCGTTTGCTGGCGCGTTTGGAGAAGGGTGCCGCATGAAGCCCTGGATCAAAGGTTTGGTGATAGCCGTGATACACATAGGCTTGGTGGCGTCACTCGGGGCCAAGCTGCTCTATGATCGTGCAATATATCCCCGCGTTTGGGTGCGCGCTGCTCCGTACGACCCCGACCTTCCCATCCGGGGCCGTTACGTCAGCCTGCAACTGGTCGTTGAGCCCAAAGGGATCGAGGACGCGAAACCGGGGATGGCCTGGCGGTCGCTGCGATCCGTCATACTGCGTGTCGAGGGCGAGCGCCTGTTGGCCGAGGCGGATCCTCACGAATCCGGGTTCGTTCCTGCTGGTTTGCACGTGCAATTCATCTCTCGGGGCGGAGAGAAGCTGGCAGTGCTGGACCAAAGCGTGGCATTTTTCATCCCCGAGCACATCCCGGATCCCTCTCGCCGTCCATCGGGTGAGGAATTGTGGGTCGAAGTCACGGTTCCGAAGAAAGGCCCGCCTCGGCCCATCCGCTTGGGCATAAAGCAGGGCCAAAATCCGATAGAGCCGCTTCCCCTGAGCCGGGACAATACTGAAACAGGGGAAAATCATGAAGATATGGTGCGGAAAGGATAGCCTGGCGGCATGCTGGAAGCGGTGATTTGCTTCGGACTTGTATCTTGGCCATCAAAGAGGAACCCGCCGCGAGCAAACCGGCAAAAAGAAGAGCGACCTGTCAGGATTCGCGCGATATACGGAGCTTACATCAATTTCCCGCCGGTGAAACGGTCTAATCCCGACTAAATAAAGGAGCTTCCCATGTTGGAACCGGCCAAAAAGAAAGCCGTTTACGAAGATCTTTATACCATTCCGGAAAACATGACCGGAGAAATCATTGATGGCGAGCTGGTCGTTACCCCCAGGCCATCCAGGAAGCACGGTTTCGCCGCAACGGCGTTGAGCGGTAAGATCGGTACTCCCTATCAATTTGGTGAAGGGGGCGGACCAGGCGGATGGATTTTCATTGTGGAGCCGGAAATCGGATTCGAAGAGAATATCCTGGTCCCGGATATTGCCGGTTGGAAGAGGGAAAGATTCCCTAAAGCGGAAGCCCACAACTGGATTTCGGTTGCTCCGGATTGGATCTGCGAGGTTCTTTCTCCACATACCGCTCGTTATGACCGAATCGGGAAAATGCGCATCTACATCCGGCACAGGGTACCCTACGTCTGGCTGGTCGATCCCATCCTTATGACCCTGGAAGCCTACAGCATCGAACCTGACGGCAGACTTATCCTGAACTCCTTTGTGGGGAATGAAAAAGCACGCGTGGAGCCGTTTCTCGAGCTGGAGCTCGATCTCGGCCTCTTTTGGCTGGAGGAATGAACTGCGAGCAGTTTAGGTACATCGCCGATCGCTTTGCGCCAGGGGGAAAGCGTTCTGAATGAGCAGAGCAGCGGTAATCCTTCCCTGCAAGAAGACTTGCAGCCTCAGGCCTGAGATCCGCACACAGGGGATTTTCTCATGGAGAACATTCAGATTGAAACGACCCGGATATCACCTGGGGTCGTCTCAATCCTCATGGGTTGGTTGACCGTTTTTTCCTCACCCCGTCAGGAACCTTCGTAGACGTTTGGCTAAGATCAGGCGAGGTCGAAGCGATCGAGGTTCATGACCTTGTTCCATGCCGCGACGAAGTCATGCACGAACTTCTCCCGGGAGTCCTCGCATCCGTAGACTTCCGCGACGGCCCGAAGCTGGGAGTTCGAGCCGAAGACGAGGTCGACCCGGGTGCCGGTCCACTTGAGCTCGCCCGTTTTGCGATCGCGTCCCTCGAACACGTCCTGGTCATCCGAGCTTGCCTTCCATACCGTGCGCATGTCGAGCAGATTCACGAAGAAGTCATTGGTGAGGGTTTCGGGCTGCTTAGTGAAGACGCCGTGCTGGGACTGTCCGAAGTTGGCATTCAA
>JAVEVM010000869.1:0-2561 GCA_034005055.1 Desulforhabdus sp.
AACAGACACCAGAAAGAGCACACCCAGCAGCGCTCCAACACGATTGAGGATTCTTGGCATGGGATTTTCCGATCTGCAGAAGAGCTTCAGGAATTGGCAGCAAAAGATTCGATCTCCGGCGTATGCATCTTTTTGATCAATATTCTACTGCCAACTACGGTCAGAAGAGCCAACGGAATGAAAGTTCGCAGGAACATTCCCGTCATATCATCCTGATATTGGTGGCCCAAGTAAATGCATCCGGTCAATTCAGTCAGGAGCATGATGTCCATAACGACTACTACCATCTTTTGCCTGAAATTTAATTCCTTTTTCATCCTCTCACCAAGCCTTTCCAACAACAGCTGAAGCCGTCTATCTCTGCATCAGCTATCTTATTTATATACTTTTACCGTGTGCGGTGGCACGCAGACACGGGGACAGGAGACGCAGTAGAATCGAAAGGTGAGCTGAAGCCGAACGATAGTGTTCTGCCCCCATCTCACGTTCGTTAGCAAGTGAACTGATCCCTGCTCCACCCGTCTTGTGCATCTCCGTGTGTCCCCTTCCCCGTGTATTCGTCTACTAGACCGCAGCCATTGCCAACCCGTGCACCTGCCGCAGCATACGCGGCATGGGTCCGAGCCTTTTTGAATCGGCGGCCGGATTCGACCCTTTATTTCTTTCTGAGATCCTGTTTAGAAACGTTCATCACTTTCAAAGCAACACGATCGGTCCCTTTCACTTCGTAAGCAATGCGCACAACATCTCCCGGCTCCGGCTTGATTCCCATTTTTGCCGAGCCGGCGTTATAAGAAGAGACGGTTCCGGTCGGCTCGCCGTAGGGGTTCGCTTCATTGAAATTGAGGTTGTACTCTTCGATGGTGATGGTTTTTTCTTCCTGATTATAGCTTACACATTTGCCCTGGCTAACTTCGGCGGCTGCAGCAAAAGAGGTGATGCAGAAGATAGCCGCCAAGGCGACAAACCAGAAGACTGCTTTCGCTTTCATACGATGACTCCCTTTAATCTTGAAATTAGGATTTATAAGCGGAAGCGGCTTGCTCGCGCGCTTTTTTCTCCCGCAATTCCTGAGCCGCACCCTTGAACATGACGACGCAAATCCACGCACAGATGACACTGATGGTCCCTAGGATCAGCACGGTAGCTGCAGCTTCGAACCCGTATTGTTTGAGGATGATGGAAATCATGCATCCAAGCACAGCGAACCCGAAGGCGATGCGAATTCCGTAGCCCTTGGCGTATTTGGTCGCAACGGTACCGATCTGAGCACCTATGGCCGCTCCGGTCAGCATTACGAAGACTGCAACCAGCTCGATACGTCCTTTCAAGGTATAGGTGAAAGCACCATACAATCCCGAGATCATGACTTCAAAGAGGTCGGTGCCGACGGCGATATGAGTCGGGCATCCGATCAAATAGACCAGGGCGGGCATGCGCAATAAGCCGCCGCCGATGCCAAGGAAGCCTGCAAGCACGCCGGTCAGATAGCTCACCATGATGGGCAGCCAGGCGGAGCAGGTAAAACCGGCTGCTTTGAAGTGCATCATCGGAGGGATATTGAGCTTGTGCAAGGTCTTGTACCAGGTTATGCCCTCAGTGCCCTTATCTCCATCGACTATGCCGGCTTTCTTCTTCTTTTCGGCCTTGTAGTAGTCATAGAAGACCATCAGGGCGATCAACGCCAGGAAGACAACGTAGACCCAGCGCACGACCTTGCCGACCTGGCCGATTCGCTCGAGGTACATGACAATCTGGGCGCCGCATTCGATACCCACCATGGTGCCGGCCAGCATGACGAAGCCAAGCTTGTAATCGACGTTGCCGAACTTCGAGTGACGCATGGTGGAAACCATCGATTTGCCTGCAATGTGGGCAATATCGGTGCCGATGGCGAATGCCATGGGAAAACCGAGGATGTTCAGGCCGGGGGTTACCATCCATGCGCCGCCCATGCCAAAAAATCCGCCGATAACTCCAACCGAAAAACCGATGAGAACCAGACCGGGCCAGAAAATCTCCACACCGGCGATGGGCATGTACATATATAGCCAATCCATGATTGCTCTCCTTTTTGATCTTTGGTTGTTCTATGAGAACTAGTGCTCGACGATCTTGCGGGATTTCAGATCCAGACCGGTCCTGGACATGAGGACATCCATCAATACGCCCAGGAAGCATCCGTAGGCTGCAGTGAGTACCACCGCCCACACCGCGAACAGCAGGATATTGGTATTGTAGAGGTTGGCAAAGTACTTCATGATGCCACCGGAAATTCTTCGCGTGTCAGCGACGACAACCAGGTCCGCGGCTTTCTCGCCGGCTGCCCAGGCCATCGCAGGCAACACCAGATAGGCCATCATGCAAAAGCTGAGTGTTCTCTTGAATAACGATTTCATCAGATCAGCCTCCTGTTGAATTGTTGTTTGGTCAAACTCGTGTATCCTGATTCCTTACGAGAAACCGCCTCTTTCTTTTACGCTGTCGGAGCAATTTTCGACATTCTCACCTCCCTCCCGGACCTCGCGGCCTCAAATTTCGCGCAAATGAGGGGCAAAAGC
>JAVEVM010000870.1:0-2559 GCA_034005055.1 Desulforhabdus sp.
ATCTCGATGCATCGAAACGCTCATGCTTAAGCCAGGTGCATTCGAGAATGGCTTTGACAGCGGACAGCCATGAATTCCCTGAATCCATCTCCTTCGAAAGGCCGCTTCGCAGTTTTGGCAAATCCGACAATACATCCCACATGGATGGTATCGTCTTCAATTCCTGAAGTGTCATCGGGATTGATAAAAAATCCTCCCGTATCCCCAATATTATGACGCGATGTCTGTTTTGAGGGACGCCATGCTTTTCGGCTTCGATGACAAAATGATGCGGATCGATGCCGGCACGGCGAGTGTCAGAAGTCTGGTTGAGAGAATAAACCCGATATCGAACAGGTTGATCACGCCTTTGCATTTCCGGCATCCGCTCGAGTGCGGGACCTTCAGGTGCCTGCAGATCATCAAGTATCTGGTCAAAGATATTCTGTCCCTCAATTTTAGAAGACAGTATTCCCCTCACGTTTTCCAATATGAATACTGGAGGGGCGTGGACGGCGAGGATCCTAAGATATTCCCTGTAAAGGAAATGACGATGGTCCTTCTCGAATGCTTCATGATTGGCAGGACGCATCCTGGATCTTCCTATAGTGGAATACGCCTGGCAAGGTGGACCACCGATGAGAACCCAAGTCTTATCACACTTCAGGGCGGCCTTGACTCTCGCATCAATGACTTCAGCAGGGAATCGCTCAGAACCGAGCTCAGCATGCCATGCGATTTCTGATGCTGTTCTCGCTTGCTCTGGATAGCTCCTGAAAAGGCTGTCGCGAGATATTTCCCCTTTTAAATACGCATAGTACTCCTCTGGAACCGTTCCTCGTTCAAACTGTCGGAAAAACGCGCGTAACTCCAGTGTCCTGTGGGCGTAAGAGTCTTTCTCTATCGACAGAACCAGCCTGAAGATGGGTTTCCCTTCCAGGGTAGCGCTTGCTGAAAACCCTTCCCCGAGACCTCCCGGCCCTGCAAAGAGGTCAATGACTGGTATCGTGTTGAATCCTGTGTTCAAGTGTATGTCCTGCGTAACTCGCTCAAAACCGTATCAGCGACAACGCGCAATGAGGGGAGATCCCGTTCGATGATATCCCAGACCCGTGATAGACTCAATCCCAGGTAGTCGTGAACTAAAACGTTTCTGAACCCGGCGATGGCCCTCCATGGAATTTCAGGATGCCTATCCTTCAATGATTGGGACAGCCGCTGGGTGGACTCAGCCAGCTCCTGCAACTGGCGAAGCGTTGCTTTCAAGGTCTTGCGGTCACGGAAGAAAAGCTCCTGCGTCTCAGCCGTGTAGGACTGGATCGCGTCGACGCATTCCAGAATATGTCGGAGATAGATTCGGTCGTCCTTCATAAGGAAATAGCTTCTTTGAGGACTTGTGAGCGGAGATCCTCCCGAAGCGCCTCGGGTTCGACAACATCCACACGACGGCCGAGCAAGTCTTCGAGGTCAGCAACAAGCCCGCCTGGAAACCATGGGGTTGTAGGCCCCTCTACATCGATCAAAAGGTCAACATCACTCTCCTCGGTTGCCTCATTCCGGGCAACCGAACCAATGATGCGGACACGGCTCACTCCGTGCTTTCGCGCAATGGAAAGAACTTCCTCACGTTTTCCTTTCAGAAGGTCATCGATTCCCATAGCCCTGTTCCTTTGTTGAAGCGACATCGCTGAGCCTCTGCGTGCAACAAGGATTCTGCAGAGATCTCTCGGTTGTTGGGAGATCTTTCAAAATAGGGCAATCAGCTAGGTGTCGATTCATAATGAAGCACCTGAGCACATATTTTTTGACGTTTTCAGATCGTCATACCGGCGAAAGCCGGTAGCCAGAGAATTTGCCGTGGGGCTGGATTACGGCTAACCGCATGCCGGAATGACGTAATCAACAAGGCTCAAAAATGTTAAATAACTTCTGTTCAGGTACTTATATCGCCCGGCCGGACATATTCCAGAAGCTGATCCCGGGCCGGGCGATCCATCCTTGAGCCGGTCATCTTTTGGAAAAGATTTACGGATGATCATCTACTGCCGTCAAAAAGGAAATTTTTCGAAAGCCCTGGCCGACAGCTCCGTTCTCGCCAAACCGGGGAACACCTCTTTGTGGAGCTCGAGGCACCACTGTTGAATCGCTGCCCGTCGTTCCTCCGTGATGCATTGTGTCGTTTCAAGGTATTCAGCGAACCAGTAGATGGAATTCAGGGAAACGAGGGCAGCGGTGCTGTCCAGGAAGATGAAGGACTTACAGGTTTTTGCAATCGTCGTTTCGATCTTGGCTTTGGTGAAAACAAACGTTTCCCTGGGTAGCTTTCCTTCCGGGATGGCATGAATGAGGTACCTCAAGAGCAGCTTCCTGTGGAATTCTGCCGCCAGCCAATCTTTCCCTTTATGCTCATGGAGGAATCCCATGAAGTTGAGGCTGACTTGGTAGTATCGCACGAACACCTGCTCCCTGGTCTTGCAGTCATCTATGTTCCAACCGGTTCGGCTGTTCAGAATGAGCTCGAAATGTTGCCTGAGGAACTCGGGCTGATAGAACTCGTCTCTCAGAGGGATCCTGATGGTC
>JAVEVM010000871.1:0-2554 GCA_034005055.1 Desulforhabdus sp.
GATCGAATATCCGGGCCGGGGCAGGCGCACCATCTATACGGTCGGACATCCTGAGCCTGTCTCCTTCCATTATTCGTGGCCCGATGTTCGGGAGACTCATTGCGGCATGGTCATGCCGTCGGCCTGGATTGACACCTTCCGAAAATATCGCGATGCCATAGACACAGATACGATGTCACTGGAGGAAGCGGGCAGGGATTTGGTGAAAACCTCTTCCGAATCCGGTTTTATCGACACGCTGCTAACCGCTTTGTCGCGTCTTTTGGACGGACCCAGGCTGCCCATGTTTTTTGTCCTCGGTAAAGGCAGCCGTGACGGCAAACCTCTGACTGTGGCTGCCTCCCTCCGATCCACTCCTGCGGATATGGCAACCATGACCGGCGTTCCCCTGGCTCTCGGTGCGATCATGCATCTGCGCGGAATGACGGCAGGCGAGGGGGTAATGGATCCGGAAAAGGCTTTCAAAACGGGTGAGTTTTTCGAGCTTTTCGCTCCATACTGCACTCTGCCCAGGCCGCGGCAGGCGGCTGAACTGGTGGATCTGGTGGAAGTATAAAATAAATAACGGCTGATCCGGATAAAGGGTTGACAGGGTCAAAAAAAGGGGGTGGAGCAGGCAATGATTTCCAGAATCGATCATGTGGCTGTAGCCGTAAAGGATTTTGAAGGGGCAGAAAGCTTCTTCCAGTCCATTTTGGGCGCAGTACCGGGCAGCCAGGGCAAGGACCGGAAATTGAATTTTTTCTGGAAAGTCTTTTCACTGGGAGATCTCAGCCGAATAGAGCTTTTGACGCCGACGGAAGAAAGCAGTTTTTTGGACAACTTCTTTGCCAGCCGCACCAATGGAGGAGTTCACCACATCACCATGCAAACCCCAAGCATACTCAAAGCAAAGGAGCTGCTGGAGGAGAGCGGCATTCCCTACTTCGGGTACAAGGAACATGGAGACTACTGGAAAGAATTGTTCATTCATCCCAGGGACGCTTTCGGGGTTCTCATTCAAATTGCCGAGTTTCGCGCTCACGAATGGCTGAGCGATTCAGTGAATATGGAAGAAGGAAGAAAGTGGTCGATCGAAAAGCAGGGAAAAGCTTTCTGCCTGCAACTCGACCACCCAGGTGGAGGTAAAGTCGCTCTCGATTTGAGTCGGGAGGAACTGGAGCGGTTGGTGGAAGATATTGCTGCTGTGCTCGAACAGAGGAGACTGTCCGACAATACATGAAAATCGAATTCTCGGACAGCCTCCGGGGAGATAGTTCGAGAATGTCGGCCGGACGTTTTCCCACGATGGCGTGAATCCAGAGATGCACTCTTCGCCTGGATTCCCGTCAGATGCATGCAGCAATGACGGGAACCAACAGCGGAACTATCTTCGGACAAGCTCCTGGTTCGCAGAGCATTGCATAACCATTCTTAAGGAAGCTACTGTTGCTCAAAGTAGTTGGTCTAAAAGTCAATTACGGCTCTCTTCCAGTGCTGCACCGGATCAGCTTTCATGTGGCCGAAGGTGAGATCGTCGCTCTGATCGGTGCCAACGGGGCCGGCAAGAGCACTCTTCTTCGGACCATCAGCGGTGTGATGCGACCCGCTGAAGGGGAAATCCTTTTTCAGAGCTCACCTATTCAGCACAAAGCTGCGGAAAAGATCGTTCGGCTGGGACTCGTGCAGGTTCCCGAGGCAAGACAATTGTTTCCGAATATGAGCGTGCAGGAAAACCTCGAGCTCGGCGGCTACATTTTCGGTCGCAGGCATGTCGCTGCCAACATGGAGAAAATGTTCGATCTCTTTCCGATTCTGGCAGACCGCCAGCAGCAAAAGGCGGGGACCTTGAGCGGAGGAGAGCAGCAGATGCTATCCATTGCCCGAGCGCTCATGACCGATCCGCGCCTGTTGATCCTGGATGAGCCGTCCCTTGGGCTTGCCCCTCTGGTGGTGGAGGAAATCTATCGCACCATAGAAAACCTGAACGAGCGAGGAACCACAATTCTTTTGGTGGAACAAAATGCCATGGGTGCTCTGGCTATCGCACAGCGTGCATACGTGCTGGAAACCGGACGTATTGTCCTCTCAGGAGACGCCCGCGCATTGATGGAGCATGACGATGTGAAGCGGGCGTATCTGGGCAAAGATTATGAACATAAATGGGAAAGGTGAACCGTGGCCATGCAGTTGAATCCCATTGACCGACTGGCACGCGAACAGATCCGCGAAATGCAGCTGGAGCGGCTGCAGGTGACACTGAACCGAGCCTATTTCAACGTCGACTTCTATCGCAATCGAATGGATTCGCTCCGGCTCCTGCCGGAAGACATCTCCACTCTTGAAGATCTGCGACGCTTTCCGTTCACTACCCGTCAGGATCTGGCCGACCATTATCCTTACGGACTATTCGCAGCACCTCTGCGCAGTATTGTGCGCCTCAAGGTCACCAGCCCGGTATTAAGAGATCGGGGGAAACCGATTGTGGTCGGTTTTACCCGGCACGACGTCGGCATGTGGCAATCACTCATGGTTCGACTGTACCAACAGCTGGGCGTGACTGATCGGGATATTG
>JAVEVM010000872.1:0-2548 GCA_034005055.1 Desulforhabdus sp.
AGAGCCATAGCCATTACAGGTGTCATTTTGATGATTGCGGCAATGGCGGGCTGCGGGGGTGAAAACGGCTCGCCCGAGAAACTGGAAATCGCTTTGGTTCAGGCCAGCGGTTACAAGGGAGAAGCAAAGGGAACCGCTGTGATCGACACCAAAACGGGCACCGACATTACCATAAACATTACCGGGCTCGATCCGAAGGAATTATACACGGCGTTTTTCGTAAATGTGAAAAGCCAGATGTTTCAAGGCATCGGCAAGCCGCCCTACGTTCTGGCCGTGGATGAGAGCGGAACAGCCAACCTGCAGGCAGCAATGGAAAAGAATGTGTACAAGAAATTCGTCAGGATCGGGATATATTCGAATCCCGGCGGCAAGCCCATTGAGAATCCTGTGGGAGTAAAGGCCGCCTTGGGTGCGTTGATCAAGCCTACGCTGCCCACCATGGTCCTTGAAGGTAAATTGAGATAGGGAGAGCTTTAAAACCATTCATCGTTCGAGGAAACGCGAAAGGAGGCAGTCATGGCAACCCATGCAACCTACGACGCATCGAGGATGAGCCAGGCGGATATCATGGCCGCATGGAAGAGCTGGCAACTGAGGACCTTTGTAACCATCTGGATCACCTACGGCTCATTCTATCTGTGCCGTGCCAACATCTCTTTTGCTCTGCCCGGCCTGACGCAGGAGTTCGGTTATTCCAAGACCATGCTCGGCTTGCTCGGCACAGCACTTTTCATCATGTACTCTTTGGGGCAATTCATCAACGGCCAGCTGGGAGACAAGTACGGCGCCAGGAAGCTGGTGTTTGTGGGTATGGTCTGTTCGGCCCTGCTGAACATTGCCTTTAGTTTTACAACCGCCTTTACCTTCATGCTCATCATCTGGGGGCTGAACGGCTATTTCCAGTCCATGGGCTGGGCCCCTCAAGTTAAGACCATGGCCAACTGGTTCACCGTGAAACAGCGGGGCAAGTGGATGGTGCTGATGGGCTCTTGCTACCAGATAGGAAATGCGTATTCCTGGCTGCTTGCCTCCTATCTTGCGGCCCACTACGGCTGGCGCTCGCTTTTTTGGGTCCCTGCGATCATCTTCCTGTTCTCTTCGATTCATTTCGTGACCCGACTGCGCAATGCACCCGAGGAAGTTGGACTGCCCCCCATAGAGCGACTGCGCGTCATGCTGGAAAAAGGCGAGGACCCGAGAAAGGGCGCCGACCCCACCGCCGCTCCGGTCTGCAAGGTGGTTAAAGATGAGCATTTGGGGTTTGTCTACACCTGTAAAGTATGTCTCACCAATCCACGCATCTGGGGAGTATCTCTGGCGTTTTTCTGTCTGGACATCATCCGTTACGGCTTCTTCTACTGGGCTCCGACCTTCCTGATTGAGGCTCAGGGGGCTGCCATAACCAGCGCCGGCCTCACAGTAGCGGTGCTCCCTCTGGCCGGCTCGGCGGGAGCCATTATCTGCGGTTGGGCAACCGCCCGGTTCTTTCAGGATCGACGTGCCCCGGTGATCTGTATTTGCCTGTTCGGATTGGCTCTGTTCTCCTATCTCTTTTATACAGCACCGCCGGGAGCCTGGGTCTGGAGCCTGATATGTCTGGCTGTGGTCGGCTTTTGCACCTATGGGCCACATGTGCTCATGGTCGGGCACGCGGCACAAGATTTTGCAGGGAGGAAGGCCGCGGCGTCCGCTGCCGGCTTTATCGATGGCTTCGGCTATATCGGGGCCGCCATGACCGGTGTGTTCACCGGCTGGCTGGTCGAGCATTTCGGCTGGACCGCAGGCTTCTATTATTGGATCATCGCCGCTTTGGTGGCAGCCTTCATTATGCTGGCCCTGTGGAGTGTCCCGGTGCATGAAGTTGAGTACGATTAGGTGTGAAAGTGAACGTCAGTCATAGTAACATAAAGGGTGGGACAGTTCTCCACCCTTTATGTTTTTAGCCTTGAGGCGAGGGAGTGACAGTGGGAATGCGAGTTATATTCAAACCTCTCGACTACAAAGTGGAGATCGAAGGCGGTACTTCTTTGCTGCGGGCGGCAGAGAAGGCAGGAGTCCACCTTGAGTCCGATTGCGGGGGTCTGGGCCGCTGCGGAAAATGCAAAGTGGTTGTCTCGCGAGGAGTTAGCCTGCCCACTCCCCTCGAACGGGAATACCTCACCCCCTATGAAATAGGCAATAATGTTCGCCTCGCCTGTCAGGCCTTTGTCACGGGGCCGACCACCGTTTTCTTGTTGGCCATCCCGTCCGGCACGGAACACATTCTGGAGGAGGGAATCAGCCGGGCTGTTTCACTGCAACCGCATATCAGGAAATGCTTTCTTAACATCACATCCGACGACTTGAAAAAAGAGATCTCGATTGCTGCAATTATCGGGAATCTGCTGCTTGATTACGGAGTTCGAAAACCGCTTATCGGCCTTTCATCCCTGAGAGATTTGCCTGCCCTGCTATGCCAAAATCCACCCGGCGTGACCGCCCTGTTAGCGAATGAAGAAGTGCTGGGATTTGAACCGGGCAATACCGCCGGCCAAAATTACGGATT
>JAVEVM010000873.1:0-2547 GCA_034005055.1 Desulforhabdus sp.
AAAAACGACCGGCTCCGGAGAAAGAAGAAAAAGAAGGACAGATGGAGGAGCCTGTCGAGCGACCGCCTGCAAGAGAGGGTCCGGTGCCGGCCGCCCCTTCCGTCCGGCGCCTCAGCCGTGAACTGGGCGTGGATCTGCATGAGGTGCCGGCCAGCGGACCCGCCGGACGAGTTACCGAAGAAGATGTGCGTGCTTTTGCCGAAACAGGCAAAAAAGCAAAAGTAGCTCCGGAAAAACCTGCCGTTGAGGAAGCCCCGGCTGTACCGCCGCCCCCCGCCTTTCTCGAAGCCGGCCCGTTGCCTGATTTCAGCCAATGGGGACCGATAGAAAAGCATCCTCTGCGCTCCATCCGTCGATCGACCGCCAGGCGCATGGCCCAGGCCTGGTCCCAGATCCCTCATGTGACTCACGCAGACAAGGCCGATATTACTGACCTGGAATCCTTGCGCCGCAGACACAAAGAGGAGGTGGAAGCGAGGGGGGGGGCCTTGACCTTAACGATTTTCGCCCTTAAAGCGGCGGCTGCCGCCTTGAAGGCTTTCCCCCGGTTCAACGCCAGCCTCGACACCGAGCATGAAGAAATTATTATCAAAAATTACTACCACATCGGAGTTGCCGTAGACACGGAGCGAGGTCTCATCGTGCCCTCGATCCGCGATGTGGATCGAAAGAGCATCATCGAACTGGCCACGGAGCTGAATGAGCTGATCGGTCGCATGCGCGAGGGCAAAGTGGAGCGAGATGACATGGCGGGGGGTACTTTCACGATCACTAATGTCGGATCGTTGGGTGGAACCGGCTTTGCTCCGATCATCAATTACCCTCAAGTGGCCATCCTCGGGCTCGCCAAAGCCAGTTACAAACCGGTGGTACGGGGCGACGAGAGCGATTTCACAATTGTTCCGCGGCTCATGCTTCCCCTGGTTCTGACCTTCGACCATCGGGTGCTGGACGGAGCGGATGCAGCCCGCTTTATGAACTTTATAATAAACGCTCTGCAGAATCCCGAGCTGATGATGATGACCATTTAGCGAAAGGTGAGCACGTTATGGTAATGGGTGAATTCACACAAGAAACGGAGGTCCTGGTCATCGGCGGAGGTCCGGGCGGGTACGCGGCGGCATTCCGGGCTGCAGATTTGGGACTCGATGTTACAATGGTCGACATGGAGGCCCGACCAGGTGGGGTTTGTCTGTTTCGAGGTTGTATACCTTCCAAAACTTTGCTCTATGTGTCCGAGTTATTACATGATACCAGCCGCGCCAGGCAGATGGGCATTGAATTCGGAGAGCCGAAAGTCGATCTGGAAAAACTTCGCAACTGGAAGAATCAGGTCATCGATAAGCTGGCCGACGGCCTAGTGTTTCTGAGCAAGAAGCGGGGCGTGCAGCTGATCCGAGGTAGAGTCAGCTTTGAGGGGTCGAGCTTCGCTCGTTTGTTTGATTCGGACTCTGAAATAAGCCGCATCAAATTCGCTCATGCCATAATCGCCACCGGGTCCACAGCGATTCCTCTACCACAGATGGAATTCAAACAAGGCAGCCGTATTATGGATTCCACCGGGGCACTAGAGCTTATTGAAATTCCCGGCTCACTTCTGGTTGTCGGCGGAGGCTACGTTGGCGCCGAGCTGGGCTCGGTATATGCCACCTTGGGCAGCAAAGTGACTATGGTGGAAATGCACGATCAAATGATGCCCGGTGCCGACCGAGATCTGGTTGAGCCTCTCGTCAAGAAATTGAAAGAATTGTTCCATGCGATTCACTACAAGACACGAGTAAAGAGCTTGAAGGAACATCAAGATTATGTGGAGGCAGAGTTGGAAGGAGAAATTGAGGAAGCAAAGCAAGAATTCGACCGGGTGCTCATTGCCGTAGGGCGGCGTCCCAATACAAAAGATCTCGGATTGGAAAAAACCGACGTGAAGGTAGACGAGCGCGGTTTTATCGTAGTCGATGAAAAAAGACGTACGACCGACGGCAAGATTTTTGCCGTAGGCGATGTAGTAGGCGGCGATATGCTGGCTCATAAAGCCATGTATGAGGGCAAAGTGGCGGCTGAAGTGATTGCGGGAAAACCCGCCGCGTTTGACGCTCAAGCCATTCCAGCCGTGGTTTTCACCGATCCGCAGGTGGCTTGGTGCGGTTTGACGGAACAGCAAGCCAAGGCGCACAATCGGGCCGTCAAAATCACCCGCTTCCCCTGGACCGCTTCGGGCAGAGCGACTTCCATGGGAGTCTCCGGTGGCGTTACGAAGTTAATCTTCGATCCCGATTCGGAAAGGATTCTGGGCGTGGGAATCGTGGGCAGGGAAGCCGGCGAAATGATAGCCGAAGGGGTTCAGGCAATCGAGATGGGTGCGGTGGCTGAAGACTTGCCCTTGAGCATCCATCCTCATCCGACTCTGTCAGAAGGCGAGGAGGAAGCGGCAGAGGCGTTCCTTGGAAGCTCGACTCACATCCTGCCGTTGCGCAAGTGACAAACCAATGGAGCGGCGAAAAGGTGAGATTTTCCTTCAAGAGGGTAAAAGGATCAGCAGTATTGTGA
>JAVEVM010000023.1:0-11460 GCA_034005055.1 Desulforhabdus sp.
CTTGATTCTCATGGTTTCTCATGGATTGAGTGCAACCGAAAAGGCGCAAAGAGCGCCAGGATATGAAATCAGCCTTTTAGTTGCGTGTATCCTTCCGTGATGATGCTCCGCGGCTTCCTGGCGCGCCTTGTGTTTTGGCGGTTGGCTGGTGACAAATCGGTATAGAGTGGTTGGAAAGTGGGTGCCGGCTACTTTTTTCATGTGTTTTCCCGCACTTCGTGGTTTATTATAGAAGCTGCAAAGGTCTGGTCGTGACATTTCCCTTGGGGTGAAATATTTTGACATCAATCAGGTCCATAAGATATCTAAATTGAGTTTAACCGCGGGGAGGAAAGTATGAGTTTCGATATCGCTCAGCGCAGCCGAATGTATCGTTTGCCGCCTTACGTATTCGCTCAGGTCAATGCCTTGAAGATGGAAAAACGGAGGGCTGGAGAAGATATCATCGACCTTGGAATGGGCAATCCCGACATTCCGACTCCCAAACATATAGTAGACAAGCTGGTGGAAGCCGCGCAGAAGGGCCAGAATCATCGCTACTCGGCTTCACGCGGCATTACCCGTCTGCGGGTGGCCATTTCCGACTGGTACAAGCGCCGCTACGATGTGGAGATCGACCCGGAAGCCGAGGCGGTGGTGACCATCGGCGCCAAAGAGGGGCTCTCCCATCTGGTGCTGGTGCTGATCAGCCCGGGCGACGTGGTGCTTGCGCCCAATCCCACATATCCTATTCATCCCTATTCGGCCATCATCGCCGGGGGTGACGTCCGGTCGATTCCCATCACGGCCGACAGCAATTTCCTGGAGGATCTGCAGCACGCCATCAAGCAGACCTGGCCGCGGCCGAAGCTGCTCGTCATATCGTTTCCCCACAACCCCACAACGGCCGTGGTCGGTCTGGACTTTTTCCGCAGCATTGTGGAGATCGCCAAAGAGCACCAGATGATGGTCATTCATGATCTGGCCTATGCCGATCTGGTTTTTGACGGCTACGAGGCGCCGAGCTTTCTGCAGGTGCCCGGGGCGAAGGATGTCGGGGTGGAGTTTTTTTCGTTGTCCAAAAGCTACAGCATGCCCGGCTGGCGGGTCGGATTCTGTGTGGGCAATCAGGAGATGATCGCCGCTCTTACCCGCATCAAGAGCTATCTCGACTACGGCGTCTTTCAGCCGATTCAGATTGCTTCCATCATCGCTCTGAACGAGGATCAAACCTGCGTTCAGGACATCGTCTCCATCTACAAATCGCGCCGCGACGTTTTGATTGACGGCTTAAACCGGGTCGGCTGGACCATCGAAAAACCCAAAGCCACCATGTTTGTTTGGGCGCGCATTCCGGAGCAGTTCCGGGCAATGGGCTCGGTGGAGTTTTCCAAGTTCTTGATCGAGGAAGCCAAAGTTGCCGTCTCCCCCGGTCTCGGCTTTGGCGAATACGGCGATGAATACGTGCGGTTTGCTCTGGTCGAAAATGAGATGCGCACCAAGCAGGCCATCCGTGGGCTGCGCCGGGCTCTGCAAAAAGAGACCTCCAGTCTGGCAAAAACCGGCACTAGCGCCGCCGGCTAGAGTTCACCGGCGATCAATGCTTCTTCTGATTTACTAATTGAGTTTTGTTTCACTGAACCACGAAGCAGCCTAATTTCACGAAGGGAATCGTAAGAGCTCCTGTGCTTCTTCGTGCTCTTCGTGGCTGCCAACTTAAAATACAAAGGTAGAGATAGATTTGAGGATAAGATGCGAGGAATTGGTGTAGGTCTGATCGGCTGGGGTACAGTTGGCTGCGGGGTTATTGAAGTATTGCGGCAAAACGCGGGTGAGATCGAGGCTCGACTCGGGGTGCCCATTGAGCTTCGGCGGGTGGCGGACATGGACCTGGAGCGGCCGAGGCCGGTCTCGGTGCCGGCCGAAATGCTCACCAGGCGGGCCGAGGATCTCTTCGAAGATCCGGAAATCCAGATCGTGGTGGAGCTGATCGGGGGAATAGGGGCGGCCAGGCAGTTGATCTGCAAGGCTCTTGAATCAAAAAAGCATGTGGTCACCGCCAATAAAGCGCTGCTGGCCCATGCGGGCAATGAACTGTTCGAAGTGGCTCGAAAAAACGACCGAACCATCGGTTTTGAGGCTTCCGTTGCAGGCGGCATCCCGTTTATCAAGTCGCTTCGGGAAGGGCTTGCGGCCAATAAAATCGATACCCTTTACGGCATCCTGAACGGTACCGCCAACTACATCCTCACCCGTATGACCGATGACGGCCTCTCTTTTGACGATGCGCTGCGCGAGGCGCAGCAGCAGGGCTATGCAGAAGCGGACCCGACCCTCGATATCGAAGGAATCGATGCCGCCCACAAGCTCGCCATTGCCAGCGCCATCGCCTTCGGCAGCGAAATCCAGTTCGACAAGGTGTACATTGAAGGGATTTCCCGCATCGATCCGCTCGATATCGGCTTCGGCCGGGAATTCGGTTACGAATTGAAGCTGCTCGCCATTGCACGCAGCACCGACGGCCGCCTGGAAATGCGCGTCCATCCGACCCTGATCCCGGCCAATCATGTGCTGGCGAGCGTAAAAGGAGCTTACAACGCCGTGCACATTCACGGCAATGCGGTGGGAAACATCATGCTCTACGGCCTGGGCGCCGGCATGATGCCGACCGGCAGCGCGGTGGTGGCCGATCTGATCGATTTGGCAAGAGACATCCTGGGCAACGTCACCTCGCGCATCGCGCCGCTCTCTTTTCTGTCCGAACGGCTGCGGCCCGTCACCATCAAGCCCATAACCGATGTCAGCACCTGCTACTATTTCCGTTTTGCCGCCGTGGACCGTCCGGGTGTGCTCTCCAAGATTTCCGGGATACTCGGCGATAACAATATCAGCATCGCCGCGGTCATCCAGAAGGGGCGGGAAGTGGAGGGCGCCGTTCCCATTGTAATGCTCACCCACGAAGCCCTGGAAAAGGATGTCATTCAGGCCCTGGAGGAAATGAGCCGGCTCGATGTGGTGCTGGCTTCCACGCAGCTGATACGAATCGAGAATGAATAAAATGCGGAAGTGAGAATCATGGACTGCAAATACATCATTCTGGTGGGCGATGGAATGGCCGACTACCCGGTGGCCGAGCTCAACGGCAAAACGCCCCTGCAGGCTGCCCGCACGCCGCACATTGACGGGCTGCTTGCTGTCGGCAGGGTAGGGCTGGTTCGAACCATTCCCGATGGGATGGAGCCGGGCAGCGATGTAGCCAACATGAGCCTGCTGGGCTACGATCCGTTGCGCTACCATACCGGCAGAGCCCCCATTGAAGCGGCCAGCATGGGGGTGCAGCTGCACTCCGAGGAAGTGGCGTTCCGCTGCAATCTGGTCACCCTTGAAAGAGATCGCGAGGGCGTTCTCCGGATGCTCGATTATTCCGCCGGACACATCACCACGGCGGAGGCTCACGAACTGGTCGGGGCACTTCAGCAGGCGGTGGAGGGCAGCCCGTTGCGCCTCTATCCGGGGGTGAGCTACCGGCATCTTCTGGTTTGGGCCAATGGCCGGGAGGACTTTCGGACCACTCCGCCCCACGATATTTCAGGCAAGCCCGCAGAGCCCCACCAGGAAGTTTACAGGCGGGAAGAGGTGCTTTTTTCTTTTATGGAGAAGGCGGGAGCAATTCTTGCCGATCATCCGGTCAACCGGCGGCGGATCGCTGCCGGCCGGCGCCCGGCCAACGCCGTCTGGCTGTGGGGGCAGGGTAGAACTCCTTCCATGCCGACCTTAAAGGAAAGATACGGCCTCACCGGAGCAATGATCTCGGCGGTGGATCTGCTCAAAGGCCTTGGAGTCTATGCCGGCCTCGAGCCCATATTCGTTCCGGGCGCAACCGGCTACCTCGATACCAATTACGCCGGCAAGGTGGCGGCGGCGCTGCAGGCTCTGGAGATCGGCGATCTCGTCTATGTGCACATTGAAGCCCCGGACGAAGCGGGTCATGAGGGAAGCCTCGAGAAAAAAGTCGAGGCCATCGAAGCCTTCGACGCCAACGTGGTGGGGCCCATTCTGGCCCAAATCGGCCGGTTTCACAAAGTGAGGCTGCTGATCGAAACCGATCATCCGACCCCGATCAGTATCCGCACCCATGCGACGGATCCGGTGCCGTTTCTGCTGGTGGAAGCCTTCAAAGGGAGTGAGGCCGCCTCGGCTCCAGCGGAAACCTTTTGCGAAGCGCTGGCGAAGGCATCCGGATGGAACGTCGGCAGCGGTTTTGAACTTTTTGATTATTTTATTAAAGGTTGTTAGCAGAGGAACGGATGGTAGTTGAAGATCGATTCAGAGTGCTTTACGGCGATACCGACGCCATGGGACAGGCTTATTACGGCAACTACTTGAAATGGTTTGAGCTCGGGCGCGCCGAATGGTTTCGCCACTGCGGCCGGAGCTATCGCGAATTGGAGGAGACCGGTGTTTACCTGCCCGTGATCGAGGCCCACTGCTGCTATATGAAGCCCGCTTTTTACGATGACATATTGGCCATTGCCACACGGTTTCATTTTGCAGGCCCGGCGCGCTTGAGGTTCGACTATGAAATCAAGCGAGACGGAGAATTGCTGGCAACCGGCTTCACCGTTCACGTTTGCGTGAACAGCGAGCGCAAACCGGTCAAACCGCCCGATTACCTGAAAGCCCTGCTCGAAGTGCAAGCCTCAATATCTTGACAAAATTCGTAAAAGAGAAAGCAGTTGGCACATGATTATCTTCCCGGCAATTGATTTGAAAGACGGTCAGTGCGTCCGCCTCATGCAGGGCGACCTCGACCGGTTGACCGTCTATGGCAAAGACCCCGCGGCCATGGCTAAAAGGTGGCAGCAGGAAGGGGCGCAGTGGCTGCATGTGGTCGATCTGGACGGCGCCTTCAGCAAGGAACCGCGAAACAAGGCCGCGATCCAGGCCATTGTTCGATCCGTATCCATCCCGATACAGGTCGGCGGCGGCATTCGCAATCTCGAAACCATCGAGGAATATCTCGGCTTTGGGGTCGAGCGCGTGATCATCGGAACAGCCGCGCTGCGTCAACCGGAGCTTTTGGAAAAAGCCTGTGAGCTTTACCCAAAGCGGGTGGCTCTTGGAATCGACGCTCGCGACGGCAAGGTGGCGGTAGAGGGGTGGCAGGAGACCAGCGGTACCGACGCCGTCAGCCTGGTGGGCCGGTTTGCCAGGATTCACCTGGGTGCCGTCATTTATACCGATATTCAGCGCGACGGAATGCAGACCGGAGTAAACGTCGAGGCCACCCGCCGCCTGCTCGAATCGACCGCGATTCCGGTGATCGCCTCCGGGGGCGTGGCTACCCTGGCCGATTTGCAGGCTCTATTGCCGCTCATCCCGTTGGGGCTGCTGGGTGTGATTACGGGCAAAGCCCTTTACGCGGGAACTCTGAAGTTGAGCGAAGCTCTGGCTGCAGTGCCGGCGGATCTGTAAGAGAGCGCAAGGCGGGCCTTTGCCTTTCGCACTTGTCGTTCTGTCTCTTACAATTGTAGCCTTCCGGGATTTTTTGAGCCGCAGAATATCGAACAAAAAATATCGAATTTCGTAGTTTTTTAGGAGCTTAGGGGGAACAGATGGAATTGCGGCAACAAATCGATCAGGAGCTGAAGGCGGCGATTCGCGAGAAAAACGAAGATAAACGGGATGCAATCCGTTCTCTTCTCACCGCCATCAAGAATAAGGAAAAAGAGCTCAAACGCCTACCGAACGACACCGAGATCCAGCAGCTGATCGCCACTCAGATCAAGCAGAGGCGGGAATCGGCTGAACAATACAACAAGGCCGGCCGCAAGGACCTGGCCGATAAGGAAGACCATGAGATTTCCATCCTCCAGACTTTCCTCCCTGAAGCGCTGACACCCGAGCAGTTGAACGAATTGATTGAAGGAGCGATAAAAGAAGCTGATGCAAGGTTCCCTAAAGACATGGGAAAGGTTATGAAAATCTTGATGCCCAAGATTGCCGGACGAGCAGACGGTAAGCAGGTGAACGAGCTGGTGCGGGCAAAGCTGCAAAGCTGACATCGGTTTGAAAGTCGTGACAGTACGCCGGCGCGGTGGCAGAGAATAGCCTTTTTTGGAATCACCCCCTTGATTTGATGGGTTCGACTGGATACAGTTTTTAGGTTTGGGTAGGGTCTGCAATGGTCCTTGTTTAAGCTTTCCAACATAGGGGCGGGCTGTCTCAGGTGAGTAACTCGGATTTGGCCGCGTTGGTCAAACAAGCAGTTGATATCACAGATGTTATTGGTCAGGTGGTGGCGCTCCGTCGAGTCGGGAATCGCTACGTCGGCCTGTGCCCGTTCCATCACGAAAAGACTCCCTCCTTTCATGTAGATTCGGAAAATCAGTTCTACCACTGCTTTGGCTGCGGAACGGGTGGAGACGTTCTGAGCTTCGTCATGAAGCAGCAGAATCTATCTTTCATGGAAGCCATAAATCACCTGGCCGACCGATATCATCTTGTTCTGCCGCAAACCGGCGATACCCAGTTCCAATCCGCAGCGGCAGCCGATGCTTCCAGGAAAGAGCGCGAACAGCTCTATCGCGTTTTGGAGATTGCCGAAGAATTCTTTTACCGGCAGCTTCATCACAGTCGGCAAGGAAAGATTGCACGCGACTATATCGAACAGCGCGGTTTGCCGACGGCAGTTGTGGAAACAGAGCGCCTCGGCTATGCACCGGATGAATGGAGTGGACTGCTGCAGCACTTCAACGCTTCCGGCATATCGGCTGAGCTGGGCATCAAAGCCGGACTGCTGGTGAGAAGTCCAAAAGATAGAATTTACGATCGATTCAGGCATCGGCTGATTTTCCCGATCCGGGACGAGCGCAAGAAAGTGGTGGCGTTCGGCGGCAGGAGCTTGTCGGGAAAGACAGAAGGGGCAAACGGCAGACCGACGGCGACATCACCCAATGAGCCCAAGTACTTAAACGGTCCTGAAACCCCTGTCTATCACAAAGGGCGCATGCTTTACCAGTACGCGCGGGCTCGTGAAGAATGCCGCCAGATCCGCCAGGTGATCCTGGTGGAGGGGTACATGGATCTTCTGGCATTTCACGCGCGCGGCTTCTACCGGGTAGCGGCAACCCTTGGAACGGCGCTGACCGTGCAGCAGGTGCGACTGCTGCGGCGCATGTGCGATGAAGTGGTGCTGGCCTACGATGCCGATGAAGCCGGGGAAAAGGCCATGTTGAGAGGCTTGCCGCTCTTTTTGCAGGAGCAGTTGGCGGTTAGCTGCGTGCGCTTTCCGGACGGAATGGACCCGGACGATTTCCTGCGCAGCAACGGCATTGGCGGCCTCGAGGCATTGCTTAGCCGGCGGGAGGATCTCGGGATCTATGCCATCAATAAAAATCTTGCCGGCTGGGACGGAAGCATCAGCGGGAAGCCCAAGGTTTTATCCGAGCTGAAGCCCATTCTGGAGGATGTGCGCCAGCCGGTGATGAAGTCCGAATATGTGCGGTTGATCTCAGAGAGGTTGTCGCTTTCCGAATCTGCAGTTATAAAGCAATTCCAAATCGGCGGCGCAAAAGCGGGCAAGAATTTCACGCCAAGGTCCAAGCTTCACTCCCACCAGCCCCAGGCCCAATCGTTGGAAGAGAGTGTCGTGCGGGCGCTGATAAGATATCCCGCGCTGATCGAAGAGGTAAGATCGTCGGGCGCTTTGGACCATTTCAACAGTCCTCAGCTTAAAGCCATTACGGAGATCCTTCTGCAGGTTGTCCTGCCGCCTTATGACGATTTTAAAGCAGCCGCGGTCTACGACTCTTTGCAGGACGATGAATCGAGAGACCTTTTCACTCATTTTCTGCTGGAAACAAGAGAGCTAACCTGCGCGCAAATCCACATGGATGACTGGCTGAAGGCTTTGTGCGAAAGGGCGCCGAAGAGGATGCGCACCGATTTGCGGGAGGCTCTGCGCCAGGCCGAGCGCGGAGGCGACACCAATCAGGTTAGAGAGCTTTTGACACAGATACAGAGCCTTTGTTCCAAGAAGAGAGTTATGGATTCACCAGACAATGTTGAGGGAGAAAGAAATCGATGACAGACAAGGAAATAAAGCAAAGACGTGACCCTGCTCTATCTAAACCCGAGTTGGAGGACATCAAGCGTCTTATCTCCGTAGGCAAGGAGAAGGGCTACCTTACTTACGATGAAGTGAATGAGGCCTTGCCTGACGATCTGGTATCGCCGGAAAAACTCGACGATATGATGATGATCTTCGATGAGATGGATATCGAGATCGTCGACTCCGAGCAACAGGTCCAGGTTGTGAGGGAAGGGATCGGAGCTGATTCGGATTCTCTGCTCGAGGATGAGGAGGACGACCTGCATCTGGAGGCCGATGCCGCCAGTCGGGTGGCCGATCCGGTAAAAATGTACCTGCGCGAAATGGGCTCGGTCTCTTTGCTGACACGTGAGGGTGAAGTAGAAATTGCCAAACGGATCGAGGCGGGTGAAAGAGAGGTGTTCAACGCCCTTATGGAGTCCTCCATCGGCATTCGAGAGATCATGAGCCTTAAAGCGAAAGTGGAATCTGGTGACGTCCGGCTGACCGACATTCTGCGCGAATCCGATGAAGAGATCAGCAGCGATGAGGAAGAGGCGCAAAGGGAGAGGATGATCGGTATCCTGGAAAGGGTGCAGAGGCTGGATGAAGCGAACAAGAAGATGCAGGCATCGCTGTTCGCCCAGAATATCTCGCCGGCGGAAGAGTCAAGTCTTAAGAGCCAGATTCAGCAAAACAAGGAGCAGATCGTCAGTTTGCTCAAAGGCCTTCAACTCGGCAAGCACCACATTGAACATGTCATCGATAAGCTGCGTGAATACTTGGCAAACATAGAAGATGCCGAAAAAGTGCTTGAGGATTGCCTGCTGGCCTGCGGCAAGCCTCTGCAGGAATTGAAGCCGCTCTACGACGAAACGCAAAACGATCAGAAAGAACTGGAAAAGGTGGCAAAGAGCTTCGGGCTGGCGCCGGACTCTTTTGCTCTGCTTGCCGGCAAAGCCATTGAAGCCAGGGAGCGCATCTCGGACCTGGAGATGGAAGCCAAAATGGAAGCCAAGGCATTGCGGCAGATCTTGAGGCGCGTCGAAGACGGCCTGCTGCGTGCCAAGGTGGCCAAAAGCGAGCTGATCGAAGCAAATCTGCGGCTGGTTGTGAGCATTGCCAAGAAGTACACTAATCGGGGGCTGCAGTTTTTGGACCTGATCCAGGAAGGCAATATCGGCCTGATGAAAGCGGTGGACAAGTTCGAGTATCAGCGCGGCTATAAATTCAGCACCTATGCTACCTGGTGGATTCGTCAGGCAATCACCCGGGCAATTGCCGACCAGGCTCGAACCATAAGAATTCCTGTTCATATGATCGAGACGATCAATAAGCTGATTCGCACATCCCGTTATCTGGTACAGGAATTGGGACGTGAGCCCACTCCTGAGGAGATTGCCGAAAAGATGGAGTTTCCTGTGGACAAAGTGCGCAAGGTGCTCAAAATAGCCAAGGAGCCGATCAGTCTGGAGACACCCATCGGGGAAGAGGAAGACAGTCATCTTGGCGACTTCATCGAGGACAAACGGGTTTCTTCACCGGTCGATTCGGTGATCAACCTCAATTTGAGCGAACAGACGCGGAAAGCCCTGTCGACCCTTACTCCAAGAGAAGAGAAAGTGCTTCGTATGCGCTTCGGCATCGGCGAAAAGGCCGATCACACGCTGGAAGAAGTGGGGCAGGATTTTGCCGTAACCAGAGAGCGCATCCGCCAGATCGAAGCCAAGGCGCTGCGGAAACTGCGCCACCCCAGCAGGCGCAAAGAACTGAAGAGCTTTATCGAGATATAACGCGATTATTAGCTTGACTGGTTCAGAGCGGTTCTTTATATATGCTGTACTTCTTAAATTTAGGTTTTGCAGGGCCCATAGCTCAGCTGGAAGAGCCACCGGCTCATAACCGGTAGGTCCCTGGTTCGAGGCCAGGTGGGCCCACCATTTAGAGTATTAGATGATTATGCAGCCCGATATAGCAGTCTTGCCTCATAAACAACGGATATCGTCCTGCGAAGGGACGACAGCCCATGAATGGGAAAAGACTCCCATAAGTGGCGACGAATGAAACAGAATGGGGGGGTGTTCTGAGGAACACCCCCCCATTTTTTTGTGGTGAAGACTATGACTCGTGTGAAAGACATCTACAACTGGATAGATGAATACGCACCCTTTCGCTACGCTCAATCATGGGACCAGTGCGGTCTTCAGGCGGGCGACCCGGAAGCTGCTGTGGAGCGTGTCCTGGTAGCCCTTGACCCCAGCTCCGAGACCATCCGGGAAGCTCGAGAGCGGCGCTGCGAGTGTCTGGTGACCCACCATCCGCTCATCTTCCGACCCTTAAAAGCGCTGCGCACGGACGAATTCCCGGGAAATCTGGTCATCGAAGCTCTGCTCCGCGGAGTCCATGTAATCGCGGCCCATACCAATCTGGATGTTGCCAGGGACGGAACCAACGATCGGTTAAGCAGGCTGCTTGATCTGGAGCAGGTCGAGCCCCTCGAAACGGACGATATCTGGAGTCGGGAAGAACGCTACGGCGGCATGGGAAGAACAGGCACCTTGCCCAAGGCGATGACCGTTAGTGAGCTGGCGGCTTTGAGCAAGCGGGTGCTGGGTGTTGACGGGTTGAGAACCGTGGGCGGAGTCGATCGCCCGGTCCACCGGGTGGCAATCTGCACCGGCAGCGGGGGCAGCCTGGTGGATGCGGCGATCAGCTCAGGGGTGGATGTCTACATTACCGGGGATGTGAAATACCACGAAGCGCTGCGTGCCCTTGAAGCCGGGCTGGCTCTCATTGACGTGGGGCACTTCGGCTCGGAAAGGGTCATTGTCGAGCCCCTGGTGAGTTATCTCAAGCGGCGGGCCGACCAGGAAAGGGCATCCCTGGAGATATCAGCCGCAGAGTGCGAGCGAGATCCTTTCCTGCTTTACGGGCAGCGGATAGAATAAAAAAACACATCATATAGGAGGCTTAAGTTGCTTGATCAACTAAGATATTTGATTGAACTTCAGCATTTGCAGAATAAGAAGGCGCTGCTGATTCGCAGTCGTGAAGAGACTCCCAGGTGCATTGCGGAGATCGAAAGAGAGTACCAAAAGGTTGAGGCCGACTTTCTGCTGAACAAGGCCGAGCTTGAACATGCACGGAAAATGCACCGCGGCCTGGAGCAAGCTGTCTCTGATTTGGAGACCAGGATAAGTCGCAGCAAGCAGCGCATGAATGAGGTTAAGACCAACAAAGAATATCAGGCGATGCTCAAAGAGATCGAAGAGCTGAAGAAGGACATCAGCCAAAAAGAAGATCAGATGCTCGAAGCCATGGAAACCATCGAGTCTTTGTCGCAGCAGCTGAAACGGAAGGAAAAAGAGCTGCAAGAGCGCAAGGCGAAG
>JAVEVM010000874.1:0-2545 GCA_034005055.1 Desulforhabdus sp.
CCTCCACTATCCTCCAAGAACTGGCAAGAAAAAGACTTTGCAACAATTTCGCATTGGCTGAGATGCATCTGTCAGTAGAATTTGAGCTGAAGGGAAGCAAGCAGATCGTATTTGACCGCACCTGGTACCAACAGGTAATCTGGATCAGAGTATACCAGTCAACAACAGCAACCGAAGGATCTCTGGCAATGTTGTTTTTATCCGAAGCGGAAAAGAAGGAATGGCAGACCCTGGCGGCCGCAATATCGACCAAATCTCTGCAGCCGGAGCGAATGAAAAACGAGGTCCTTGCCAATTTTTGGGCAGCCTTTTGCTTCTATGTCGGCATCTTGCTCATCAATCAGGGAGAGTGTGCGAGAGGAAAGGAGTGGCTGGCCGAAGGAATGGCGAATGAGGAAGATGGGCTCTTCTGCAGTGCTTTTATGGTCGCTTTTCTAGAACGGCAAAAAAACCGCCTCCTGATGCCGAGTGTGGCTTTTTCCGATCCCAGGCCGTTTGTGCATTTTGCCACTGTGCCGGAGATCCATGCCTCCAGAGAGCAGTTTATCAGGCATTGCGGCAGTTCTGTTCCTCGATTCACCAAGCCGTTGAAGATCATGGATATCGGTTGCGGGAGCGGCACCCTGCTGGCGGCATTCCTCAATAGATTGCGAGAAATCGGCAAGGCAAAGGAGGTGGGCGAGATTCTGCTGATCGATCCATCGCCGGCCATGATCGCCCTGGCTCGTGATACGCTGCAAAGGAGCTTCCCCACTTCGGTGATCAAGACTGTAACGGCCCGAATTGAGGACCTGACCACCAGCATAGATTCAAACTACGATATTGCCCTGAGCTCGCTTGCTTATCATCACATGCCCGCCGAAGCCAAAATTACTCACTTGGGCAGACTGGCTCGATTCATCGACCATTTTCTGCTCTTCGAGCTGGACGCAAACCATGACACACCCGAACTGCATTCGCCGGAGCTCGCCTTATCTGTTTACCAGGTCTACGGACGCGCCATCGACCTGGTTTTCGCTCACGACGCCCCTCTGGATGTGGCTTATCTGTGCGTGGACGCCTTCCTAATGTGTGAAATGGTCTCCCTGCTCACTCAGCCAAGAGGAGTGCGCACCGAGTACCATATGCTGCGCCGTCAATGGCACGATCTCATCCAGCAGGCACTTGGTGCCCGCTTTGTCTGTCTTTCTGACTCCACATGTTATGCCTACATGTATCTCGAGCTTTTCGCAATGCATTTCGGGAAATCGGGCTTATAACGCTCTCAATAAGTACAATATGAAGCTTGGCGACAACGGCTCCCCTGGTACATCTCAGGGGTTCCTGGCGAGCAGCCCTAATCCCCGTCATACGGCTGCCAGCGGGTTTCGCCGGTGAGCCAGTCCGGAATACCGATCGTCCGGTCGAGGATGTTGTAGTAGTAAGCGCATCCCGAATAGGGATCGAAAATGTGCACGATCGGCATGGCTACAACTCGCGTTCCATCGAGGGACAGACCCCTCATGACCGCAACATTCTTGACCGCCTCGAAGGCCATGGCCGCATTGGTCAAAGAGACAAAGATCTTGCATGAACGAGCCGGCAGCCGCCCGACCAGCATGCTCTCCCGCACTTCCGGATAGAGCTTGCGTGTTCGGCCCGGATAAAAGGAGAGCGAGACGTACTTGGACTTCAGGGCCGGGTAATCGATATCGGAAAGCTCCAGATGCTCGGTCCCGAAGCCGGCGACTTTTTCGAGAGTGAGCTCGTTGTCGTGAGTGAAGGTGGAGACCACATATGCTCCCGAAGAGGAGGGTCCGACGATCATGCGCCGGCCGAGTTGGGAACAGATGCGGCTCACCACCAGGTTTGCTTCGAGGTCCGTGGTCCCTGGGAAAATCAGATCTGCGCCGGCCAGGAGCCTTTTCAACCACGAAGCGTCGTGCCTCGTTACGGAACGCGGATAGGCCGCTACCCGACAGCCCGGATTGACGGCCTGAAGATAGCTTTTCCATGCCACGACTTTGGCCACGCCGATCTCGGAAATGGTGAACGGCAGACGGTTCAGGTTGGTTTGCTCAACCACATCCGGATCGATGAGAATGAACCGTTCGAAACCGATGCGTGCCAGCTGATCCACGACCACACCGTTGCCCCCTGCACCAACAGCCGCAACAACCGTCTTCCGCAAGGCTGCAGCAAGCGCGGAGGTAAAATTCAAAAAACCCGTCTGCCTATCTACAAGGGCGTTCCACATGGACCGGCTTTCTCCTGCACGGCTCGATCGTCCAGCACCCGACGGCCGGCTCTTTTCATGTAACTCTGGTCGAAAACAAGGACCTCGGCATCTTCCAAAACGACAAAGGACGAAGGAATCGAAAAACGGTCGATGAGCGTTCCCGCACCGACAAATGAGCCCGGACCGGCAATCGCTCCCACCCCATGCTCCCTGATAGCTCCGCTCAAGACAAGGCAGACAAATCCTCCTCCTCGATGTGCGGTGTGACAAAGCCCCTTCTTGAGGCGCAGGATGCTCGCCTGTTTCAGGGCAGCCATGAAATCAACG
>JAVEVM010000875.1:0-2545 GCA_034005055.1 Desulforhabdus sp.
TTTTACGATTTTATTTTTCGCGAGCCGGTCGGCAAGTATGTGATTCAAATCTGTGACAGCGCCATGTGCTGGCTCAATGGATATGAATCGATCCTCGACCATTTGCTGTCGCGGTTGAACATCAAAATGGGGGAAACAACGGCGGACGGCCTCTTCACGTTGCTTCCCGTTTGCTGTATCGGCTATTGCGACCGGGCTCCGGCGATGCTGATCAATCGCAAGGTGTACGGGAACTTAACTGCAGACAAGATCGATGCGATTCTTAACAAGCTGGAGGTTAACCAGTCATAGGTATTTTGAGGCGAGGCGAGCGTTCCCACGCAGGAGCGTGGGAACGAGGAAAAAGGAGAGCTGGGCTGGACCCGGGAAGATGACGGAAGTAAGGAAATGGAGTTAGGAAGCGTCAGCGGTTGACATTATGCATCCACAAGTACTTTTCCATAACCGTAAGCCCGATCGGATCGTAACGCTTGAGGAATATCGGCAGAGTGGCGGCTACCAGGCACTGGAGTCAATCCTGAAGGATTTGTCTCCCAAGCAGGTAGTCGAGCGAGTTCGGGAGGCAAATCTTTTGGGCCGCGGGGGTGCCGGTTTCCCAGCCGGCCAGAAGTGGAGCCTGGTGCCGGATAACGCCCCTTTCCCACGCTATATTGTGATCAATTCGGACGAAATGGAGCCGGGTACTTTCAAGGACCGGGTGCTGATTCACGCCAATCCTCACACCATCATCGAAGGGATCGTCATAACCGGCTACGCGGTTTCGGCCCAAAAAGCCTTCATATTTGTCAGGCCTTCCTATGAGAGCAGCGCCCTTATTCTGGAAAGGGAGCTTAACAAGGCGAGGCAGAACGGGTACCTGGGGGAGAACATCTGCGGCAGCGATTTCTCCTTCGAGATCGTGGTGCATCGCAGCGGCGGTCGCTATATTTGCGGCGAAGGAACTGCCATATTGAATGCCATTATGGGCAAGAGGCCCAACCCCGTAAAGCCGCCTCCCTACCCGACGGTAAAAGGCCTTTGGGGACAGCCCACAGTTGTGAACAATGTTGAGACTCTGGCGTTTGTTCCTCACATCATAAGAAACGGAGCGGAGTGGTTCCAGAATCTGGCGGCCACCGAAAACGGTGCGGGCACCAAGCTTTACTGCATCAGCGGCAAGGTGAAACAGCCGGGGTGCGTTGAATTGCCGATCGGCACCAGGCTGAGTGAAATCATCGAAGAACATTGCGGGGGTCTGACGGAAGGCTCCGAATTCAAGGCCTGCCTACCGGGCGGTGCTTCCACCCGCTACCTCACTGCGGAACATTATCATGTCCCGATGGACTTCGACTCCCTCAAAGCGATCGGTCATCGACTGGGCACCGCAGCCATCATGATCTTCGATCAGAAAACGTGCCTGGTTGGCGCTACCTTGAATCTGATTCAGTTTTTCGCCCGCGAGTCATGCGGCTGGTGCACCCCTTGCCGGGAGGGTCTGCCATACGTGCGGGATTTGCTGTGGCGCATCGAGAATGGGGAAGGCAAGGAAGAATATATTCCGATGCTTCAGACCATGTGCCGCCACCTCTGGAATTCGTACTGTGCGCTCGCTCCCGGTGCGGCTTCCCCGGTGGAAAGCCTGATCACTTTTTTTGAAGACGAAGTACGGGAGCATATCAGTCAAAAGAAATGCCCGTTCAGGTGACCCAGGTCAGGAAAATCGTAGGGTGAAGGTCGGAGAGCGAGGAATGAACGAAACGTTCTTGCTGGCGATAGACTGGAATGCTGGATCCGGAACAGACGTGAGAAGCTGATGCCGCGCTTGATCATTGATGATTGTGAAATAGAGGTCGCCGCGGGTACCAAAGTGATCGAGGCCGCCGAGCGGCTTGGCATCATGATTCCGCGCTTCTGCTATCACAAAGCGCTGGGATCGGTGGGCGCCTGCCGCATGTGTGCGGTCAAGTTTCTGCAAGGCCCCTTCAAAGGGGTGCAGATGAGCTGCATGATCGATGCTCAGGACGGCATGGTTGTTTCCACTACCGACGAAGAAGCGGTTGATTTTCGCAAGCACGTCATCGAATGGCTGATGATGAACCATCCCCACGATTGCCCGGTGTGCGACGAAGGCGGCCAGTGTCTGCTGCAGGATATGACGGTTTCGGGCGGCCACGGCATCCGGCGCTTTCCCGGTAAAAAGAGGACTTATCGCGACCAATATCTGGGGCCACTGGTGCAGCACGAAATGAACCGCTGTATCCATTGCTATCGGTGCGTTCGATTTTATCAGGAATTTGCCGGTTATCGAGACCTCGGGACCGTTCAGATCGCAGATAAAGTCTATTTTGGCCGATTCAGCGACGGCCCTCTCGAAAGTCCATTCAGCGGCAATCTCGTGGATGTCTGTCCGACCGGAGTTTACACCGACAAGCCGAGCAGGTATCGCGTCAGGCGCTGGGATCTGGAGCGGGGGCCTTCTCTTTGCATCCATTGTTCGCTCGGCTGCAGCATAACCGCCGGTGCCCGCTATCGGGAAGTGCTGAGGCAGGAAGCCCGCCTGAATAAC